>JBFHDT010000146.1:0-5912 GCA_041584575.1 Porticoccaceae bacterium | reverse complement strand
TGCCGCAAACCACCGCGTCTTCTCGGGTGATAATAGTCGCGCTGGATTGCTTGTCTTCGGGGATCAGCTGGGCGGTGATATCACCACTGCCAATATCTTCGGCCAGAGCCAGTTGCACGCTGGCGACGATATTTTCGGCCAGTGCCGGGTTTATTTCCACGGAATTTCCTCGATAAATTTTGCCGCGATTATAGCAATGCAGTTAAGCTGCGGGAATATCAGTGAGGGAAAACGAATGGATAGAGAAAGTAATGACCACCCTGGCGATGATTTAGAGTGCTTTGCCCAATGATGAGCGAGGAGGGCTGGTTGGCAGGTGTGCGCTTCTGCCCGTCGCCCAACTGCGGTGAGCGACCAGTGGATAGCGAGATATCGTTGCTGGTGATTCACAATATCAGTCTGCCGCCGGGTCAGTTTGGCGGCGGCTACATCGAACAGTTTTTTACTAATCAATTAAATGCCGATGAGCACAGTTACTTTGCGGAGATAGCTGATCTGCAAGTATCTGCCCACCTCTTCATTGACCGTGACGGCGCGGTAGTTCAGTTTGTGCCATTGAGTCGGCGTGCGTGGCACGCTGGGGATTCGAGCTTTGCTGGCTGTGCCAATTGCAACGACTACTCCATCGGTATAGAACTTGAAGGCACCGATACGCAGCCCTATAGCGCTAATCAGTACCAAAGTCTGGTGCAGATCTGCCGTGAGTTGTTGTTGGCCTACCCTGCCTTGAGTGCGGAGAGAATCGTTGGCCACAGTGATATTTCACCGGGGCGTAAAACAGACCCTGGCCCGGCCTTTGATTGGGCGCATTTTTTTGCCATGCTTGCTGATACCGACACATTACAAGAGCGCAATGACGAATGATTTTTCTCAGTATTATTTTGGCGTTAGCTATCGTCTACTACCGCGCACCATTGACCTCGTTACAGTGTGACAGCTGGTTTTTTTCCTGGCTGCAAAGAGCATCTGGTTGGACGTTAGTGACAAAACTCCCTTTAGGCCAGCTGTTGCTAACGCTGGGTCTGCCCGTCGTGGGTCTGAGCTTGCTACTGGATTTACTCGAAGGCTTCCCGGTATTGTTGCTATTGGCGATTGAACTTTGGGTTCTACTTTATAGCGTTGGGCGCGGTGATTTGCAGGCTGAGTTAAATACCTTGCAGAGCGATTTACTACGTGATGATAGTCAGGCGGCTTTTCATGCGGGTGAAAGCTTGAATGCAGACAAGGGTGGAATCATTGCCTTTGACCTGCCAGCACTTGCCCAGGAGCTACGCAAGCGCGTCGCCTATGCTTATTTTGAACGTTATTTGGTCGTTATTTTTTGGGGTGTTATTGGCGGTGTAGCGGGTGCTTTTCTCTATCGCTTGTCCGTGCTTTATCGTGCATCTTTCGTGACTTTGGTCGCCGACTCTGAGGCCGGAGACTCTGGGTTCGCCGGCTATTTACAATTACGCCAAGCGAGCCGTTGGTTGACGCTGCTGGAGTGGCTGCCATTGGGATTAGTGGGCTTCACTTTGAGCCTGGTCGGTAGCTTTGGTGCCGGTCTTTCCCAGTGGCTAACGCGCTGGTTTAGTGCTCGCCCCAGCGCAGATGTCCTTCAGGATTGTGTGAATGATGCCCTGGGTGCTGATAAAGCCGGTTATGGGTGGGGTGTGTCGCTAGCGTCTACTGTAGATATTGCCGCTAGTTGTCAGCAAATAGCCAAACTTTTCAATAGGGTGTTGGTATTCTGGCTTTGCCTGCTGGCAATCGCGTGGGTTCTGTGAGGGCTTTATCAGGCCGACTCATGGCGCTCATTGGCGCCATTCCAGGGTGCTACTTTCTGTAGTAAAAGCATACCGGGTAGGGCGAGTAGGGCGCAGACGTAGAAAAACTGTTCCCAGCCGACGGCTTCCACCAAATAACCCGTACCCGCATTGGCGACGGTGCGGGGCACGGCAGTCAGGGCGGTGAACAATGCAAACTGGGTGGCGCTATGGACGCGACTGGTGGTGCGAGCAATAAAGGCGATAAAGGCGGCAGCGCCGAGGCCGACGCCGAGATATTCAAAGCCGATTACCAATGCTAGTAGCCATAGTCCCTCGCCGACGTGGGCCATTAGTGCAAAGCCGAAAATAGAAATCAGCTGTATCAGTCCAAATACCCACAGTGCCCGGTTGATACCAATTTTTACCATCATCAAACCACCGAGCAGGCCGCCAACTATCATCGGCCACAGAGCGGCGTGTTTCGCGATAATACCGATTTGCGATAATTCAAAACCCATATCGATATAAAACGGTGTCGCCAGTGCGGTCGCCATGTTGTCACCGAGCTTATAGAGAAACATAAAGCTCAGCACCAGTAGCGCCTGGCTCAGTCCGAGGCGCTGGAAAAACTCACGAAAGGGCTCAACAATGGCGGCCTGTAGCGTCTCTGGTGTCGGGTTGGGGTGGTTTGGCTCTTTAATGGACAGCGTCAGTGCAATGGCTATCGACATAAAAGCGGCGGTAATTAAAAACACCGTATCCCAGGGCAGGAAATCGGCGAGAATCAGTGATAATGAGCCCGGCACCAGTCCGGCAATGCGGTAGGCGTTAACGTGAATGGAGTTGCCCAGGCCGAGTTCTACATCGGGCAGTAATTCGCGTCGGTAGGCATCAATAACGATGTCTTGTGTCGCACTTAAAAAAGCGATTAACGCGCAGAGGGCAGCAAGAGGCCAAAGCTGGGTAGTCGTGTTGAATTGAGGCAGCACGGCGATACTGCATAGCAGGCTGATCTGAGTCAGGAGCATCCAACCCCGGCGGCGGCCAAGCAAAGGCAGTGGGTAGCGTTCGAGCAGCGGCGACCAGAAAAACTTCCAGGTGTAGGGCAGGCCAATTAACGTAAAGAGGCCGATTTCTTTCAGACCAACCCCCTCTGTGCGAAGCCAGGCAGGCACCAGTGAAATTAAAATATAAAGTGGCAGGCCCGAGGCAAAGCCGGTGAAAATACAAATGAGCATGCGTCGGTTGAGGAGTATGTCGCGTAGAGACTGGCTGGTCATGGTGTGCCTGAAGACGGTTCAGGCGCTACCTTAAAACAAATAGGGGCTTGGCGACTAGCATGCCAGCGAGTTTTATTTGCTCACTGGCTGTGCTTGAATTTGAGCTCTTAAGCCCAATGAACTATTAACAAGATTTAATGGCTGGAGTCGTTGTGCGTTTTCTTTTGCTTGTTTTTATTATCGTACCCATCGTTGAAATGTGGTTGCTCATTCAAGTGGGCGGCTTTATCGGCGCGGTGCCAACCATTGCCGCTGTACTTTTAACGGCCGTGATTGGCCTTGCCCTGCTACGTCGTCAGGGGTTGAGCACTTTGCTGCGGGTTAATCAGCGTATGGAGAGTGGTGAGCTACCTGCTCAGGAGATGCTCGAGGGCATCGTGCTAGCAGTTTCTGGTGCCTTGTTGCTGACTCCCGGTTTTTTTACTGATGCCGTCGGTTTTGCCGGTTTGACCCCGGTGCTGCGCCAATGGCTGGTGAAACGTCTTGTTGGGCGAGTGAGTCTATTTCAGAGTGGTGTCGTTGGCGGCGCTGCCTATCGTGAAGACAAAAGTCACACTACGCTTGAGGGTGAATTCTGGCGTGAAGCGGAGCGGCGAGAAGATGGGTGGCGTGAGTCAGAAAAACGCGTCGACGGACGACGTGAAGACGAGCCTTGATGGCGCATCAGTTGAATAACGGCTTAACTAGCGTTGAGCAAAATTGATAAATTTATGATTTAGCCCTTGATTTCTATTTTGCTGCCTCCAGATACTTGGCAGCTTCGATCTTTAGGGGATCGAACACAGTGACTTAATGTAATATAAGAGGTGGAGTTAGATGAAAATTCGTCCCTTGCACGACCGTGTTGTCGTGCGCCGCAACGAAGAAGAAGAAAAAACTGCTGGCGGTATTTTGCTGCCGGGTTCTGCAAAAGAAAAATCAAATGAAGGCGAAGTTATTGCCGTTGGTGAAGGTCGCCTGTTGAATAGCGGCGAGATTAGCCCGCTCAGCGTCAAAGTTGGCGATAAAGTTGTTTTCGGTGGTTTCCCCGGCAATAACAACACCATTAAAGTTGGTGACGATGAGCTCATTATTATGAGCGAAGCTGAAATCTTCGGCGTACTTGAAGACTGATACTGATACCGTTCCACTGGTATTTCATTAGACATTAAGATTTAGATTAAAGGAAAGAAGTCATGGCTGGAAAAGACGTGAAATTCGGCGACAGCGCTCGCCAGAGAATGCTAGCAGGTGTTAACGTTCTGGCAGATGCCGTTAAAGTTACCCTCGGACCGAAAGGCCGAAACGTAGTCCTCGACAAAGCCTTTGGCGCACCCACCGTTACTAAAGATGGTGTTTCGGTTGCCAAAGAAATTGAGCTGACTGATAAGTTTGAAAACATGGGCGCACAAATGCTCAAAGAAGTAGCCAGCAAGTCTTCTGACGAAGCAGGTGATGGCACGACTACTGCTACTGTACTGGCTCAGGCTATCGTCAGCGAAGGCCTGAAAGCCGTTGCTGCAGGCATGAATCCAATGGATCTTAAGCGTGGCATCGATCAGGCGGTTGTTGCTGCTGTTGAGGCCATCAGTAATTTCTCTAAGCCTTGCACTGACAGCAAAGAGATTGCTCAGGTCGGCACTATCTCTGCTAACAGCGATACCCAGGTCGGCGAAATCATCGCTGAAGCCATGGATAAAGTTGGTAAAGAAGGTGTTATCACTGTTGAGGAAGGTTCCGGTCTTGAAAATGAGCTCGACCTTGTTGAAGGTATGCAGTTTGACCGCGGTTACCTCTCTCCCTACTTCATCAACAACCAGGAAAGCATGAGTGCTGAGTTAGAAGCACCTTACATTTTGGTAGCTGACAAGAAGATCTCCAACATCCGCGAGCTGCTCGGTTTGCTCGAAGGCGTTGCCAAGTCAGGTAAGCCACTGTTGATTATTGCTGAAGACGTTGACGGCGAAGCGTTGGCCACTCTGGTTGTTAACAACCTGCGCGGCATCGTTAAAGTTGCGGCTTGTAAAGCACCTGGTTTCGGTGATCGTCGTAAAGCCATGCTGCAGGATATCGCTATTCTGACTGGCGCTACTGTGATTTCTGAAGAAGTGGGTCTCGATCTTGAAGCTGCTACTGTTGAGCATCTGGGCCAGGCCAAGCGCGTTAGCCTGACTAAAGAAAACACCGTTATTGTTGACGGTGCTGGCACTGTTGACGATATCAAAGGTCGTGTTAACCAGATCCGTGCTGAAATTGAAGATACCTCTTCCGATTACGACCGTGAAAAACTGCAAGAGCGTCTGGCCAAGTTGGCTGGTGGTGTTGCTGTGATCAAGGTTGGTGCTGCGACTGAAGTTGAAATGAAAGAGAAGAAAGCCCGTGTTGAAGATGCTCTGCACTCAACTCGTGCTGCCGTTGAAGAAGGCGTTGTTGCTGGTGGTGGTGTCGCACTGGTTCGCGCACAGGCAGCTATCGAAGGCTTGCAAGGCGAAAACAACGAGCAAACGGTTGGTATTCGCATTGCGCGTCGCGCCATGGAAGCTCCTCTGCGCCAGATCGTTGAAAACGCTGGTGAAGAAGGCTCAGTTGTTCTTGATAAGGTTAAGAATCAGGAAGGTAGCAATGGCTACAACGCATCGAATGGCGAATACGGCGATATGATTGCCATGGGTATTCTCGATCCCGCAAAAGTGACACGTACTGCTTTGCAGGGTGCGGCATCTATTGCTGGCCTGATGATTACTACCGAAGCTATGATCACCGATGCAGCTAGTGATGATGCGGGCGGTGGTATGCCTGCTATGCCCGATATGGGTGGTATGGGTGGTATGGGCGGTATGGGCGGTATGGGCGGTATGATGTAAGCCTATCCCCCACCAGCATAAAAAACCTCGCTTTTGCGAGG
>JBFHDT010000145.1:0-5953 GCA_041584575.1 Porticoccaceae bacterium | reverse complement strand
TCAAGGATATTATCGTTAAGTCGCGCACGATGATGGGTTATGACGCCCCCTACGTGCCCGGTTGGGACTGCCACGGCTTGCCGATTGAACATCAGGTTGAGAAAAAGCACGGCAAGGCCGGCGCCAAAATCGACTACAAGGCTTTCCGGCAGAAGTGTCGGGACTATGCCCTGCGTCAGGTTGAGGGGCAAAAGAAGGACTTTATTCGCCTCGGTGTTTTTGGTGAATGGGATAACCCTTACCTGAGTATTAACTACCAGTACGAGGCCGATATTATTCGCGCCCTCGGCAAAATTGCTGAAAATGGCCATCTCGTCAAAGGCTATAAACCGGTTTACTGGAGTGTGGTCGGTGCATCTGCACTGGCTGAGGCTGAGGTGGAGTACGAGGATAAAACCTCCTTTTCCATCGATGTATTGTTTCCGGCTGTTGACCAAGCCAAATTTGGTGAAGCTTTTGGTGATGGGCTAGGCGAAGGACTGAGCGGCGACGGTGAAATAGCGGTGGTGATCTGGACCACTACACCGTGGACGTTACCAGCGAACCAGGCGGTATCGCTGCATGCTGATCTCGACTATCTGTTGCTGCAATGTACCGTCAATGGTGAGCCTAGGCGTTTACTGGTTGCCGCTGACTTGATGGAGTCAGCGCTGGCGCGCTGGCAAATTGAAGACGCTTCTATTGTCGGCCGATGTCAGGGTGAAAAGCTGGAGGGCTTATTACTGCAACACCCTTTTTATGATCGGCAAGTGCCGGTGTTGCTCGGTGACCATGTCACCACCGAGGCGGGTACCGGCGCAGTGCACACAGCTGCAGACCATGGTGTGGACGATTTTATCGTGTCACGCAAATACGGCATTGGCACGCTCAATACCCTCGACGATCATGGCGTCTATCGTCCCTCGGTTGAATTGTTCGCCGGTGAACACGTTTATAAAGTTGATGAGAAAATCGTCGAACTGCTGCGTGAACGCCAACATTTACTGGCCGACGGTAAAATTACTCACAGTTTCCCCCATTGTTGGCGCACCAAAACGCCGCTGATTTTCCGTGCCACGCCCCAGTGGTTTATCAGCATGACCGAGAACGGTCTACTTGATGCGGCAAAGGCCGAAGTCAAAAAAGTACAGTGGTTCCCTGAGTGGGGGCAGGCGCGCATGGAATCTATGCTTGGTAATAGCCCGGACTGGTGCATTTCTCGCCAGCGCACCTGGGGTGTGCCCATTGCCCTGTTTATTCATGGCGAAAGTGGTGAACTTCACCCTAATACATCGACATTAATTGAACAGGTAGCGCAGTTGGTTGAGCGCGATGGTATGGATGCCTGGTACGACCTCGATGCACGGGATTTGCTCGGTGATGAGGCCGATCAATACGAGAAAGTTAGTGACACCCTCGATGTTTGGTTTGACTCTGGTGTGAGTCACGAAGCCGTACTGCGCCGTCGCGAAAACCTGAGTTATCCGGCAGACCTCTACCTTGAAGGTTCGGATCAACACCGTGGCTGGTTTCAATCGTCCTTGAAATCGTCCATCGCTATCAACGCCACAGCGCCCTATAAAGCCGTGCTGACCCACGGTTTTACCGTCGATGCCAACGGTCACAAAATGTCCAAATCACTGGGCAATGTTATGGCCCCGCAAAAGGTCATTAACGAGCTCGGGGCCGACGTGCTGCGTTTGTGGGTGGCATCCACTGATTTTAGTGGTGAAATGACGGTGTCCGATGAAATTTTGCGTCGTACAGCTGACTCCTATCGACGCATTCGCAATACCATTCGCTTTATGTTGTCTAACCTGGATGGCTTTGACCCCGCTAAAGATTGTGTGGCCAGCGATGACTTATTGTCCCTCGATAGCTGGGTGATTGCCCGTGCCGGGCAATTGCAAACGGACATTAACAGCGCCTACGAGAGCTATAATTTTCACAGTATTTACCAGAAAATCCACAATTTCTGTGCCGGTGATCTCGGTGGTGTCTACCTCGATATTATTAAAGATCGCCAGTACACCTGCCAAAGTGAAAGTCTGGCGCGGCGCTCTGCGCAAACGGCTCTCTACCATGTTGCCGAAGCCGTCGTGCGTTGGATTGCCCCCATTCTTTGTTTCACCGCAGAAGAAGCCTGGCAGGCTCTGCCGGGCGAGCGCAGTGTTTCTGTGCATTTGGCCGAGTGGTATCAGCTACCTGAGCTGGCGGTGGATGAAGTGCTGAGCGAAGATGACTGGCAGCAATTTATCGCCGTTAAAGAAGCCGTCAACAAGGCTTTGGAAGTTGAACGTCAAGAGGGTCGCTTGAAAGGCTCTCTCGAAGCCAGTGTGACACTGTATTGTGACGATGCGTTGGCGAGTACTCTGGCGAAAGTCGGTGATGAGCTGCGCTTTATTTTGATTACCTCCGGTGCATCTGTGCTTTCACAAGGGGATTTGCCAGCAAGTGGCGTCAGTGAGAGTGCTATTGCTGGGCTCAGTATTCAGGTTGAATTAAGCCAGGGTAAGAAATGTGTACGTTGCTGGCACCACCGCGAAGATGTTGGAGCCAATACCGAACACCCCGAGATTTGCGCCCGCTGCGTCGAGAATGTTGAGGGCGAAGGTGAGCAGCGCTCGTTTGCTTGATAGATTCCCGATGACACCTCAGCGGGCTTCGGCTGTTTTTTTCTATGCGTTGGCGCTTGTGTTATTGGTGCTCGATTTGTGGACTAAGGCTCTTGCCACGGCGCATTTGAATTACGCTGAACCAATAGTGCTGACGCGCTTTTTTAATTTGACCTTGTTGCATAATACCGGAGCCGCCTTCAGTTTTTTGAGCACGGCAGGCGGCTGGCAACACTGGCTGTTCGGTGGTATTGCCAGCATTGTTAGCGTAGTACTCGTGGTATGGATTTATCGCGCACCTGCGACTGAGATGCTGCTGAAGTTTGCTCTGGCATTAATTCTTGCCGGTGCCCTGGGCAATTTATGGGATCGGGTAACCCTCGGTTACGTGGTTGATTTTATTCAATGGCATTATAAAGATTACTATTGGCCGGCCTTTAATATTGCCGATGCAGCTATCAGTGTGGGTGCTGTGGCCATGGTGGTTGATTCTTTTCGCTCCGCCCGTGGCGATTGAGCATCTCGCACAGTTAGCTATTGAGGTCTACATAATGAGTTTTGAACAATGAGTTCGAATAAAAAAAACACTAACGGGGTCATAGGCAGTGACTCGCGGGTAAGTTTGTATTTTTCTCTGTCACTTGAGGATGGCTCGATTATTGACTCCAATTTTGAGAAAACGCCCGCCGAGCTGAGTATGGGTGATGGTAATTTGCCACCCGGTTTTGAAGAGCATCTTCTGGGCATGAATGTTGCTCAAAAAGGGAGCTTTACTGTGCTGCCCGAGAAGGCTTTTGGTCAGCACAACCCGTCAAATATTCAACAAATTAAACGCAGCAGTTTTGCAGCGGATATGACGCTGTCGCAAGGTTTGGTGGTGTCCTTTGCCGATGCCAATCGTGGTGAGCTACCGGGTGTGATTCAAACGATTGGCGACGATGAAGTGACTGTTGATTTTAATCACCCATTGGCGGGTAAAGCACTGACCTTCAAGGTCGAGATTGTCGCCGTGGATAACAGTGTTACCGAGGTGATGTAATGGACGTACGTCTGGCGAATCCCCGAGGCTTTTGTGCCGGTGTTGACCGCGCTATTGATATCGTCAACCGCGCCCTCGATCTTTTTGGCGCGCCTATTCATGTGCGCCATGAGGTGGTGCACAATAAATTTGTGGTGGATCAACTGCGCGAGCGTGGCGCAATTTTCGTGGACGAGCTGAAAGATATTCCCCATGGTTCTATTGTTATTTTCAGCGCCCACGGTGTCTCGAAAGAGGTCTGTGCCGAGGCGAAGCAACGTGGTTTAAAGATCTTTGATGCCACTTGTCCTCTGGTGACGAAGGTGCATCTGGAGGTGGAAAAATTTAGTCGAGAGGGTCGCGAATGCGTATTGATTGGCCACTATGGTCACCCCGAGGTGGAAGGCACAATGGGCCAATACGATGTTAGCAATGGTGGTGAGATTTATCTGGTAGAAAATGTCGATGATGTGGCAATACTGCCCGTTAACCGACCTGATAATCTAGCCTTTGTCACTCAGACTACCTTGTCGGTGGACGATACGGCTCGGGTGATTGATGCGTTGCGTGCACGTTTTCCTGCCATTGAAGGCCCGCGCAAAAACGATATCTGCTACGCCACGCAAAATCGCCAGGATGCGATTAAACAACTAGCACTGGAGTGCGATGTGCTGTTAGTTGTCGGCTCAGCGAATAGTTCTAATTCTAACCGGCTGCGGGAGTTAGCTGAGCGCTGCGGTGCCAAGGCCTATTTGGTCGATAGCAGTGCGGATATTCAACGCGAGTGGTTTACCCCGGATTCGATAGTTGGGGTGAGTGCGGGTGCCTCGGCTCCCGAAACGCTTGTTCAGGAGCTGGTTGATGCTCTTGCAGGTGGCGACAGAACGCGTGTTAAAGAGCTATCGGGGAAGGTTGAGGATATCCGTTTCTCGGTGCCGAAAGAGTTGCGAAAAAGTAGTCCACCGGTTTCTTAAACACCAGCGATGCGTTAATCAATATTTAATTTTTTTAGCTTATAGCGCAGTTGGCGAAAGGTGATTCCCAGTTTTTCGGCAGCGGCTGTTTTGTTCCAACGGTTTTCTTCCAGCGCTTTTTCCAGTAGAGCCTTTTCAATAGTTGCTAAATAGTCATCGATAGATTGACCATTTAGGCTATGTTCGTTCTGACTAGTGCTGTTCGCAGCTTGCCGCTCTTGCTGGGCGGCAATAGTACTGGGTTCACTATCAGCAAAAGCACTCACGGAAACGGCACTCGCTTTGCGGGCCTTAAGATGCAGGTCAGCAGCTTCAATAAGCTCGCCGTCGCATAGCGTAAACGCTCTTTCCAGTGTGTTTTCCAGCTCTCGCACATTACCGGGGAAGGGGTAATGTTTCAGGTTGTGCTCAGCTTCGCTGGATAACTTCACAGGATCCGCGTTGAAGTTGGCGGCAAACTTTTCCAAAAATAAATCGGCCAGCTGGAGAATGTCTTCTTGTCTATCCCGTAGCGGAGGCACTTCCAATTCAATAACATTGATACGGTAGTAAAGATCCTCGCGAAAATTGCCTTCGGCGATTTCGGCATCGAGGTCTTTGTGGGAGGCGCTGAGTATTCTGATATCGACGGCTATTTCATTTTCTGAGCCGAGAGGACGCACGGCTTTTTCCTGGATACCTCGTAGTAATTTTACCTGCATGGAGAGCGGTAGATCGGCGACTTCATCGAGAAACAGGGTGCCGCCATCAGCACTTTGAAACAGGCCTTTTTTGTCCTGATGGGCACCGGTAAAGCTGCCTTTGGTGTGGCCGAAAAATTCGCTTTCCATCAACTCAGAAGGGATAGCGCCACAGTTGACAGGGATGAAAGGCCCCTCGGCTTTAGGGCCGCTGTAGTGAATATTGCGGGCCACTATTTCCTTGCCGCTGCCAGATTCTCCATGAATGAAAATGGGTGCCTGGCTGCGGGCCACGCGAGAGACCTGCTGGCGTAGCTTGTCCATCACCGGTGAGTCGCCGATTAATTTACCGGCACTTTTGCTGAGAACCCTCGGGGTTTGCGAAGAGAGGGCAAGTGCCGCTTCGACCATATTGCGCAGGCGAGGTAGCTCAATCGGTTTGGTGACGAAGTCGAAGGCACCCAGTTTTAAGGCTTCAACAGCAATCTCCGTATTGCCGTAGGCGGTGATCATTGCGACGGGTGTGTTGGGGTATTTATTCTCTATAAGGCTGATTAAATCCATACCACTGCCGTCGGGTAAATTCATATCGGTCAGGCAAAAGGCATACGATTCTTTGTTCAGTGCTTCGATGGCCTCGCTGAGCGTTTCCGCTTCAACGACCTCAAGATCCATTTGACTTAAGGT
>JBFHDT010000144.1:0-5960 GCA_041584575.1 Porticoccaceae bacterium | reverse complement strand
CCAAGACGCTTTGCGCTTTGAGTTGCTTGTGTGTTTTCAGCACATCTTTTACGAATCTTTCTGTTTCGCGGGAGCCGGTGCCATTGCCGATAGCAATTAAACCAACATTGTGTTTTTCGCACAGCTGCACCAAAACCGCTTCTGCCTCCTGCAGACGATTTTGCGGCGGCGTGGGGAAAATAGCACAGTGATCGAGCACCTTGCCTGTACCATCGACAACGGCAAGTTTGACACCCGTGCGCAAACCGGGATCTAAGCCGATGGTCGCTTTTTGCCCTGCAGGGGCTGCAAGCAGTAAATCTTTAAGATTGTCGGCAAAAACCTGTATGGCGCCCTCTTCTGCTCGCTCACGTATTTCACCCAATAAATCGGTTTCAAGATGGGTTAATAGCTTCACTCGCCAGGTCCAGCGCACCACTTCGTTTAACCAGCGGTCGGCAGCACGGCCCTCGTCACTAATACCCCAAAAATTGGCCACTATACCTTCGCAAGGGTGAGCCACTTTAATCGACCCGCTTTCCTCGCCATCACCTACGGTGATGGCAATGCTCAACACGCCTTCGTTGCGCCCTCGAAAAATCGCCAATGCCCGATGAGAAGGAATAGTGTTGAGCGGCTCATCGTATTCAAAGTAATCGCGGAACTTAGCGCCTTCGTTTTCTTTACCGTCAATTAATCGAGCACTGGCCTGCCCCTCTTCTTTGAGGAAGCTGCGCAACTGCCCGAGTAACTCTGCATTTTCGGCAAATTTCTCCATCAAAATAAATTTGGCGCCATCGAGGGCCGCTTTCACATCAGTGATTTTTTTGCCCTCCTCGCTATCGCCATTGAGGTATTTCGCCGCTTCGTCTTCAGGGTTCAGGCCAGGTTCGCCGAGCAAGGCCTCCGCCAGTGGCTCGAGTCCAGCCTCCCGGGCAATCTGCCCCTTGGTACGGCGTTTCACTTTATAAGGTAAGTAGAGATCTTCGAGCCGAGTTTTGGTATCTGCCGCCTTTATTGACTGCGCTAATTCGGGGGTCAACTTGCCCTGCTCATCAATACTTTTAAGAACAGCTTCGCGACGCTCTTCAAGCTCACGTAAGTAACGCAAGCGTTCTTCAAGAATGCGCAATTGGCCGTCATCAAGGCCACCCGTCACCTCTTTGCGGTAGCGCGCAATAAACGGCACCGTCGCACCCTCGTCCAACATGTCAACCGCCGCTTCTACTTGCTGTCGTTTGGCACCAATTTCATCGGCAATTCGCTGGGCAATACTCTCCATACACTTATTCACTCTTCGTCAGGTGGGTTTGAATAGGGGCTGTGTGGGTCACGTCAAAGTAATGACTCAAAAATCAGACGGTCCTTTGTGGATACGGGTATTATGAATATAAGCGCTACACAAAACAGTACTAAATCAGTATTCATCGTTTTTTATTCACGCTAATAAGCACATACAGCTGTACGTCATACCCATTTTTGGTGGCTTGCACTGTAAGCCAATACATAACCCGCATTCAGTGAATAAATACTGAACATACAAATTATTGATTTAATTTATTGGGGCGGTTTCGCTACTATGCACAGCGTTAGAAAACACCTGCCGCTTAGCAGGCCCAGGCAAGTCACCCGATACGCGCGAAATGCCAAGGTTCAACTAAGCGATATTTCAACACCCACCTTACATTTAAGGAGTCACTGACTATGTCATATTCATCAGACATCGACGCAGCTGCCAGCTTGATCAAAGAGCAAGGCAGTGCATGGAACGCCATCAGCCCCGAGTATGTCGCTCGCATGCGCGCCCAGAACCGCTTTAAAACTGGTCTCGATATCGCCAAATACACCGCTGGTATCATGCGCAAAGATATGGCCGATTACGACGCTGACTCCGCAAATTACACGCAGTCACTGGGTTGCTGGCACGGTTTTATCGGCCAACAGAAAATGATTGCCATCAAGAAGCACCTTGAGACGACTGACAAGCGCTACCTCTACCTGTCGGGCTGGATGGTTGCCGCACTGCGTTCTGACTTCGGCCCACTGCCCGATCAGTCTATGCACGAGAAAACGTCTGTTTCTTCTTTAATTGAAGAACTTTACACCTTCTTGCGCCAGGCTGATGCCCGCGAGCTGGGCGGTTTGTTCCGTGAACTCGACGCCGCCCGTGAAGCTGGCGATAGCGCTGCTGAAGCCGATGTTCAGGCCAAGATCGATAATCACGAAACACACGTCGTACCTATTATCGCTGATATCGATGCCGGTTTCGGTAACGAAGAAGCTACCTACTTGTTGGCCAAGCAAATGATCGAAGCTGGTGCCTGCTGCATACAAATCGAAAACCAGGTTTCTGATGCCAAGCAGTGCGGTCACCAGGACGGTAAAGTCACCGTGCCCCACGAAGACTTCATCGCCAAAATCAATGCCGTTCGCTACGCCTTTTTAGAATTGGGTGTTGAAGATGGTGTTATCGTTGCTCGCACCGACTCACTGGGTGCTGGTCTGACACAAAAGATCCCTGTATCAAAAGAGCCTGGCGATCTGGCCGACCAGTACAACGCCTTCCTCGAAGTAGAAGAAGTGTCTGCTGACGACCTCGGTAACGGTGATCTGGTTATTAAGCAAGACGGCAAACTGGTACGCCCAGTACGCCTGCCCAACGGTCTAGTTCGCTTTAAATCAGGTACCGGCGAAGCTCGTTGCGTACTCGACAGCATCGTGTCACTGCAAAGTGGTGCCGACCTGCTGTGGATCGAAACTGAGAAGCCCCACGTTGGCCAAATTGGTGGCATGGTTGATGAAATCCGCAAGGTTATCCCTAACGCCAAGCTGGTTTATAACAACTCACCGTCTTTCAACTGGACCTTGAACTTCCGTCAGCAAGTCTTCGACACCTGGGCAGAAGCGGGTAAAGATGTTTCTGCGTACAACCGTGACGACTTGATGAGCGAAAGCTACGACGAGACCGAGCTGGCTACTGTTGCCGATGAAAAGATCCGCACCTTCCAGGCTGATGCAGCCCGCGAAGCTGGTATCTTCCACCATCTCATCACTCTGCCGACTTACCACACTGCTGCACTGTCTACTGACAACCTGGCAAAAGAGTACTTCGGTGACCAGGGTATGCTCGGTTATGTTGCCGGCGTTCAGCGCAAGGAAATCCGTCAGGGTATCGCCTGTGTTAAACACCAAAACATGGCTGGCTCTGATATGGGCGACGCCCACAAAGAGTACTTCTCTGGTGACCAGGCCCTGAAAGCCTCGGGTAAAGACAACACCATGAATCAGTTTTAATTGACAAAAACTGAACACATAAAAAAGCCCCGCTGGTGACAGCGGGGCTTTTTTATTGCCTGATCATTATTATCAGATGCTTGTTGGAGTTCATTTTTTATCAAAGCTATCAACAATAATCGCGCCCATAAACGCGGGCATAGTTATTACAATCAGCCGTTTTTACTGCTAATCATGCTCAGTAGTAATGGGAAACAGGTCCGACCAAAGCAAATACGCCAATAGCGACCTGACGTGCATCTTTAGCATTAAAACTAAGGCTCATTCGATTGCCTAACACCACGCCTTGGAGCGAATCGCACATCGACCCACCCAGCAACCGAGGGCTGGGGTAACAGCGAGCCCTTTGTTGTGTATTTATTTGTGAGCGATAGGCTTATCTGTAAACAGATAGTCCTTAAGCTCTCCATCGAAACAAGGATCTTGACGTCTGATCCATTCAAGCACCATCGCCGCATGCTCTTTTTCTTCATCTCGATTATGAACAAGTATCGCTTTCAGCTCCTCATTCTTGCATGCATCCACCCTCTGGTTATACCAGTCTACTGCTTCAAGCTCTTCCATAAGAGATGTAATAGCTCTGTGCATATCTCTTGTCTCATCTGAAAGTTCTGAAATGGGTTCGTGATAGCCTTCATTTGACATGATCTTTCCTCTGCTGATTACTGTACGTTCTAGCTAGCAGTTTATTCAAAATCGCTAGCCTGCATCTATTTACCCACTATAAAGCAGGCAACTCATTATGCATGACAATAAAAAGCCTGCAAATAAGGGACGAGCATCAATAATAAAAACACCATAAAAAGCAGGTAAGTGATTGACACTAGTCCTCTTCAAGTAGCGTGCGATAACACATCGTCACGCTACTCATGGGGCTTAACGTTTACTGAATATCTAAACCCTGCAATTGACCATCAGCGCGCCAATCATCCAGAATCTTAAAGAACTCCGGCGCACCACCGCCGTATTGGCCGCTAAAAAATCCCGCCCCATTTTCTTTGCCTTCCTCGTTGTAATAGCCGGGCGTGCACTCGGCATAAAAGCGTTTGCCAAGATTAGCGAGTTTATTAATTGTCGCCACCCAATCAGCTTCCGCTTCAACAGTGGTCTCGACAGTGCGAGCATTGTTGTCCATCGCGTGTTTTAGTACATAGGTAAGGTGTTTGGCCTGCTCGTTCAAGGCGTGGGGAATGCTGGTGGTAAAGCCTGTTTGAGTAAGGCCCATGGTGAACACATTGGGGAAGTCGTGGGTATATAAACCATGGAAAGTCGACAGTCCGCTTGCCCACTTTTCGCTGAGGGTAGCGCCATTGCGACCCGCCAAATCATAACCAGACTGCTGGGTAAAGTTGGTACCTACCTCAAAGCCAGTCGCAAAAATCAAACAGTCCAGCTCGTATTCAACCCCGTCAACGACGACGCCCTTCTCAGTGATACGTTCAACGCCCTGGCCCTCGGTATCGACAAGAGTCACGTTCGGCAGGTTGTAGGTCGCCAGATACTCATCGTGAAAACCCGGGCGCTTACAGAACTGACGATAATAGGGCTTCAGTTTTTCGGCCGTTTCAGAGTCTTTCACAATTCTATCGACACGGGCTCTCACCTGATTCATTTTTTTGAAATCGGCAATTTCCAGGGCGGCGGCCACTTCTGTTGAACTCATATGGGGGTTTAATTTACGCTGAATAGGGCCCGACAAATTGCGAAAAATTTCCGTCCAGCCATCGCTCACCAGGTCTTTATCCTGATAGCCACCAGCGGTAATAATATTAAAATTGTCCATGCGCTCTTGCTGCCAACCCGGTTTCAAGCTCTTAGCCCACTCGGGATCCGTGTCGCGATTATTGCGCACATCAATAGACGACGGAGTACGCTGGAAAACATGCAAAGACTGGGACGCTTCACCCAGATGGGGAATACACTGTACTGCAGTAGCACCTGTGCCAATAATGCCAACGCGCTTGTCTTTAAGCTTGTTAAGGTCGCCCTCAGACGAGCCACCCGTATAGTCATAATCCCAGCGACTAGTGTGAAAGGTGTGACCTTTAAAGTCATTAATACCGGGAATACCCGGCAATTTTGGCCGGTTGAGAGGGCCATTAGACATCACGACATAATGCGCCTTAATGCGGTCGCCGCGGTTCGTTTCAATAATCCAGCGCGCCAAATCCTCGTCCCACTGCATATGGGTAATTTCTGTTTGCAGGCAGGCGTTGTCATACAGCTTGTAATGGCGAGCAATGGCCTTGGAGTGAGCCAATATTTCAGGCGCGTGTGAATACTTTTCAGTAGGCACAAAACCCAGCTCTTCGAGCAGCGGCAAATAGACATAGGCCTCGACATCGCATTGTGCGCCGGGATAGCGGTTCCAATACCAGGTACCGCCGAAATCACCGCCCTTTTCAATCACGCGAATATCATTCACGCCTGCTTCTCGCAAACGCGCACCAGCAAGCAAGCCACCAAAACCGCCGCCCACAATAACCACTTCGACTTCGTCATTAAGGGGTTCACGTTTTATTTCTTCTTCAATGTAGGGGTCGTCTACATACTTGGTAAAATCGCCAGTAACTGCTTGATATTGCTCAGACGCTTCTTTCCGTATGCGCTTATCACGCTCAAAGCGGTATTTTTCACGCAGGGCGTTAGGGTCGAAATCGAGTTCAGACAGATCAATTGAGGGATGT
>JBFHDT010000143.1:0-5977 GCA_041584575.1 Porticoccaceae bacterium | reverse complement strand
CTCAAATCATCGGCAATAATTTGTCTCGCCTTCTGCAAAGAATCAAAACGATGCTGGTTAAGAGAGTTGAGATAAAGCTTGAGAGATTTTGATTCAATGATCGATGGTGACTCACAGGGTAAACTGAATTCACCCACCGCAACCCAGGGCTTCCCCTTCATGTCACAGCCGCTTATTTCATAGGCCGTCCAAAGGTCTTCCCCCGTGAACGGCAACACATTCAGCGCCCCATTTTCATAATCAAGTTCGGCACGAGCGTCGTCACGCGAAATTGCAAACAATAGTTGTGGCGCATAGGTAGAAGGGTAATCAACCACTTTGCCGAGAGGAGCATCACTTTCGTTTAGCGAGCAGTTTGGCGAATTAGTAGCGTCGACAGGCATAATTAAGGTCGCATTTTCAGGAACGAAGATTTTTACCATTTTTCAACAGATGCATGGCGAAAAAGAACAGCCCGGCAATCACGGATGACAGCATTAAAAATGCCGTGCCAACCTCAATATCTGACACACCCAGCAAACCGTAACGAAAAGCATTAACCATATAGAGTACTGGGTTTAATAACGACACTTTCTGCCAAAATTCCGGCAATAAACTCACCGAATAAAACACCCCGCCCAGGTAGGTCAACGGCGTGAGCACAAAGGTGGGAATAATCGAAATATCATCAAAGTTTTTTGCAAAAACGGCATTAATTAATCCCGCTAATGAAAACAATATCGAAGTTAAAATAACCACTGCAATGGTCACCCCAAAATGTTGGATATGCAGCTTGGTAAAAAACAGCGATAAAAGCGTCACAATAAAGCCCACTGTCAAACCGCGTGTCACCCCACCCAGCACGTAACCACTGAGAATAATATAATTCGGCGTTGGTGAAACCAGTAGCTCCTCAATATTACCGGCAAACTTACTGCCAAAAAAAGACGAAACCACATTGCCAAAAGAGTTAGTGATAACTGCCAGCATTATTAAACCCGGCACCACAAACTCCATATAAGTGAATCCCGACATGCTGCCAATACGCGGACCAATTAAGGTGCCGAAAATCACAAAGTAGAGAGCAATAGTAATGGCCGGCGGCAGTAATGTTTGTTGCCAAATACGGGTAAAGCGGCGAATTTCTTTGACCATCAGAGTCATAAAAGCAATCCACTGTTCCCGCAGGCTCATTGGGCAAGCTCCTTTAAAGCTGTCATTTCTTGTTGCTTGGAGCCGCCGTTCACCATGGACAAAAATAACTCTTCAAGGCGATTGGCCTTATTGCGCAAACTAGTGACACGAATCCCCTGCTCTGTGAGCGGGACAAATAAGTCGTTCAGCGACTGTCCCTTCTCAACGACCACTTCAAAACTGTGACTGCCAATTAATTCGACAGCATAACCATCAAGTTGCGGGCACGCCGTGAGCGCCTCTTGGGTATCAATCACAAAAACTTCTTTGTCTAACTGTGCCAGCAACTCTCGAGTTGTCATGTTCTGGGTAATGGCTCCCTGGTCGATAATCGCAATACGACGACAAAGGCTTTCAGCCTCTTCCAAATAATGGGTAGTAAGAATAATCGTCGTGCCCTGCTCGTTAATTTCCCGCAGGAACTCCCACAGTGAGCGGCGCAGTTCAATATCAACACCGGCGGTAGGTTCGTCGAGAATCAGTAAACGTGGCTCGTGCACAAGAGCACGGGCGATCATCAAGCGGCGCTTCATACCACCTGAAAGCATGCGCGAGCGCTGGTCTTGTTTGTCCCACAAGTCGAGTCGACGCAAATATTTTTCCGCTCGTTGTTCCGCCACTTTACGTGGCAATCCGTAATAGCCAGCCTGAGTGACGACGATATCGAAGACTTTTTCAAACTGATTAAAATTGAATTCCTGAGGCACCACGCCGACATCTTTTTTAGCAAGGGGGAAGTCCTTGTCAATATCGTGACCGAAGACTGCAACAGAGCCTGTAGTTTTTCTCACCAGCGAGCTAATGATGCCGATGATGGTCGACTTACCAGCCCCGTTAGGACCGAGCAGGGCAAAAAAATCGCCGGGCATAACATCGAGATCGACACCTTTCAGTGCCTGAAACCCGTTGTCATAGGCCTTGGTCAGACCTTTAATACTTAAAGCGGGAAAATCACTATTCATTGCAATAACCGGCTAGTTACGGAAAAGCTATACCCAGCGAAGTTCACTATCAGTCTGAGCATGGCCTTGGATCTTGAATTATAAAGGCACTGTAAATGCTTTTCGAGGCGATAGGTGAACTCCTGAATTTATAGCAGGACAATCTTATCGACCGGGCGAAGCGATTTTATTCGAGAGATATCCGGCAACAAGCACGTAGTGAATACTGTTTACCGTAGAGAGTAATTCGAAAATCAGCAGCCAGGACGACCGATGAAAAATGGAGCGGGAAACCGGGTTCGAACCGGCGACCTCAACCTTGGCAAGGTTGCGCTCTACCAACTGAGCTATTCCCGCAATTGCTATAGTCAAACTACAGCCAAAAAAATGGCGTCCCGTAGGGGAGTCGAACCCCTGTTACCGCCGTGAAAGGGCGGTGTCCTAGGCCTCTAGACGAACGGGACACTATGCTCTCAAGTGCTTATCACTGAAGAGGCGCGCATTCTATGAACACAGCCCTCAGGTGTCAAGCGCGATAACAAAATTAGCTGAAAAAAGTGTATTTCGTCGAAAAAACCAGGGCCACCACCAAAATACAAATGGTTTTTTCGATATCCGGGCACGCTCCTGCGCTCACATTCACCACTGTCGTTAAGAACAGTGAACTCAACGCAAAGACCAAAAAAAGGCGGAGCAAGCTCCGCCTTTTTTTAGAGTTCGATTAGCCAGCCGCCACCAAACTCAACCCCACCTAATAACCGAGTATCAGGGAACATCAATCGTATCGCCGGGAGGTCCCTGGTGGTGTGGATGTACCTCGTGGGCTTTCTGCACCGGCTCACCGGCTACTGGTACAGTGCGCGACAGAAACTCAATGACACTGGTACCAAAAACATCGTTGCGATCACCCGCCACCATATGCCCAGCGTCGGTGACATTGACGTACTCACTATGCGGGCAAAGTTTAAGAAAACCCTGAGCGCCCTCTTCACTGAGCACATCGGACAAGCCCCCGCGCACTAGTAATGTGGGCAATGACAAGTTACTCGTACAGGCTTCGAGTCGCTCTTTACGCTTGTTCATATCACGACGAATGGTGCGAAATTGGGGATCCCAGTGCCAGCGATATTTACCGTCTTCACCCTCACGTACATTCTTCGCCAGGCCATCGAGATTTTTCGGTGCTTTACGGTGGGGCTGATAGCTTGCTATAGCATCGGCGACTTCTTGCAAAGAGCTAAAACCTTCGGGCTTCTGGCTCATAAAGGCCATAATTTTATCGACACCTTCAGGTTCAATTTGCGGGGCGATATCCACCATCACCAAAGCTGTGGCATCGATGTGGTCTTCTCCGGTGGCGACCAAACTGGTACCACCACCCATAGAGGCACCCACCAGAACGGGGCGCTTACCACCAAGGGCTTCAATGACACATTTTAAATCTTCAACCATGACGTCCATACCATAGACGCCGTCTGGCGCCCAATCGGAATCACCATGACCACGTGCGTCGAAGGCCACGGCGTAATAACCTGCCGCACCCAGAGTTTCGCCCGCACCCTTCCAGGCATGGCGAGTCTGACCACCACCGTGCTGCAACAATATCAACGGCCCTGCGGGGTCACCCCATGAGTCACCCGCAATAGTGACACCATCGGCACCCGGCCAACGGTGCATTGGTTCGGGCGTACCCGGCAATCTTTTTCCTGCACTCACTTTATTACTCCTGTTTAAAGATAAACGATGGCTTAATGCCACCCCGTTCTTTCTGCCCTGTCTATATAACCTATTTCAAGACAACCTACGTCAAGCAAACGTTATTGCAGGCCATCGGGCTCGTAATTGGGGCGCACCGGCTATTAGTTACTGGGGATTATAGGCGATGCGGCGGCGATAAGTCGTATTCAAGGTGCTCAACGCTTCCACAGGCTTTAAATAATCACCCATTACTCCCAGAAAATCAGCGTAATGCCCGGGTGTAATTACGCCAGTCTCGCCATCAACACCTAGTATTTTGCAACCAAATAGCAGGCGCTGTAGAAATCACCGCACACGGAGCAATCATAGATTCGATGGCCTCGGCCAATCTCTCAATCACTCTTAACAAGGCAAAGCTTGGCAATGAAATTAACACCTTAGAAGAAATCTATATTAAGCGCACAGGCATGATGGCCAGGATATTCAAAAGGCCAGCAATATTACAGATACCCCCTCTCGACTGCTCGAGACAATCAACCACGCAACCCAAGTAAAAAATCCCACTCGATTAAAGCTATCACCTAACATTTAACACTCAAAATCTATAGATAAAAAACTTATGAAAAAGACTTAAACTTCAGACAAATCATTAAGAATTTCAAAATTTACTGCAACAAACACTAAGCAAGCCAATCGCATGAATAGTATCCACTTATAACTAACAAATCATTACAAGCCTTTGTTTTTACTATTCTCTTGACAGAAATATAATCTTGCTATAGCTTTACAGAACATATATAAAACGTGATAAAAAAATCGTTATATATGTTGTTTTTTATACGCCATATTTTTATTTACTCTATCTATAAATAATAATTCAGGAGTTAATAATGTCGAGCAACAACCTTTATCGCGAAATTCAAACCTTGCCCAAAGGCGAATCACTGATTTATGTCCGAGAAAATTTCTGCCATCATGTCGACGAGGAGGACAGGGCTATATACATGTCCGTGGCGCGAAAAATGGCTGCCCAAATCAAGTGCGACCTGGCCGTTGCAGAAAACACTCTGACCTTTACCAAGAAAGACTAAAACCCAACATCACAGCAAAAGGTCCCTCGGTACTTGCTAACCAGAGCAGCTGGTATTGAGGGGCTTAACCCATCACAAAAGGCTGAAGGCAAGACCAGGTACTAACGCAACTTAAGCTTACTACTACAGAGTCCTAACACTCCTTTAACAAAGACATCAGCAAAGCAATACTTCCCATCCTCGCGCGATCAGGTTAAATTAAGCGGCAAACAGACATTTGAGATCAGCCACCAAATAAACATCTTTATTCAAGTCCGAGTAAAAATTCTCACGTGAAAAACGGCTCTACGCGACAAGCTTGCCTCACACCCCTATGTAGCAAGCCAGTGCAAAAGTAGGAGCACCCCCATCAACCCCACTTAATTTTCAAGGAAAATCGATGCCCTCTATCGGCGAATACCAAGATATACAGGTCACTCTGGAGCAGCATGTTGCTACTGTCACTATTCAGCGCCCTCCCTTTAATTACTTTGACTACAACTTAATTTGCGCCATCGCCGATGCCTTTGACGATCTCGACAAACTCGACGACTGCCGCGCTATTGTGCTCGCCGCCGAGGGCAAAGCTTTCTGCGCTGGCGCCAACTTTGGTGGCGATGATGCTATTAATCGAGAAAGCGAAGAAAATAAGTCTGAAGAAAGCGCCTTTCGACGCCGTTCTGGCCGCCTCTATGGCGAAGCCGTACGCCTCTTTGGCAATAAGAAACCCGTGGTTTGCGCGGTACAGGGTGCAGCTATTGGCGGCGGTCTGGGCCTGGCTTTAGTGGGTGATTTCCGTGTCACCTGCCCCGAGGCACGCTTTGCCGCTAACTTTTCTCGACTCGGTTTCCACCCTGGGTTTGGCTTATCTCATACTTTGCCGGCACTTATTGGCCAACAGAATGCCCACTTAATGTTTTACACCGGACGCAGAATTAAAGGCGAGCAAGCCCTCGAATGGGGCATGGTTGACCAAATCGTGCCACAGGACCAGGTGCTCAAAGCGGCAACCGAACTGGCCAGCGAGATTGCCGGATCAGCACCCCTCGCCGTGCAATCGATTCGCGCCACCGTACGTCGAGGCCTGGCCGACCG
>JBFHDT010000142.1:0-5981 GCA_041584575.1 Porticoccaceae bacterium | reverse complement strand
TTCGCCGAGCTAGAAAACCCCGGCGCTACGGGTGAAGCGCTCGCAACGCTGCTAATTCATTTCGATAATGACCTGCCACGTCTTGAAGGTTTGCTACTACGGCTACTCAGTCGACGTGAGCAATGGCTGGGTATCATTTTTTCCCCAGGCAATAAGCGCGAGCTACTTGAACAGGCATTACAGGGTTTGATCGACGAAACTCTACAATTGGCAAGCCAGCAACTGATGCCCCGAGCCAGTGACCTCGCGCAACTGGCTGACTACGCGGCAATGCACCTGCCCGCTGATAGCAATCATTGTTTGGGGCTTACCGGTCTACCTGAAAGCCATACTGATCATTTATCCGCCTGGCGGGGGATCGTCGAACTGCTGCTGAAAAAGGATGACGACTGGCGTAAAAGCATTAATAAAGGATCTGGCTTTCCCACCAAAAAAGATTCGATGCAACCCGACCTTGCCGCGCAACGTAAAACAGAGTGGGCCGAACTGCGAGATTGGGCGAAAGAGCAAACGGGCCTGCTCGACACACTGCGTGATATTCGTGCCCTACCTCCCGCCCACTACGCTGACCCCCAGTGGCATGTACTCGAAGCCCTAACGAATTTACTACCTCGTCTGGTTGCCGAGCTAAAATTAGTTTTCCAGAAGCAGAGCACTAGTGACTTTTCTGAAATCACCCTCAATGCTCTGGAGGCCCTGGGTAGCGAAGACGAGCCCACCGACCTGACCCTGCGACTCGACGCACAGATTAATCATATTCTGATCGATGAATTTCAAGATACGTCGTCAATACAGTTTCGCCTGCTGCGCCTGCTCACCAGTGGCTGGCAAAACGGCGATGGTCGTAGTCTATTTATTGTTGGCGATGGCATGCAGTCGCTGTACAGCTTTCGCAATGCCAATGTCGGCCTCTTCCTCGATGCTCGCAAACACCCTATCGGCACCCTGCAATTACAGCCCCTCGATCTCAGCGTTAACTTCCGCTCACAGGCCAACATTATTCACTGGGTCAATACGGTATTTGCCGAAGCCTTTCCCCCAGTGATGGACAGCGGGCGTGGCGCGGTGCCTTACAGCCACTGCGATGGTTTCAAGCCCGGCCTTAGCGACCCGGCTGTCACTATCGACGTACTTAACAATGAAGACAAAAACCACGCTCTTTTAGAAGCCGAACTGGTCGCTCAGCGCGCCCTGCAAACACGTCAACAAACCCCCTGCGCTAGCATTGCCATTCTGGTGCGAGGACGCGCTCATTTGCGAGAAATACTGCCTGCCCTACGCGCCCATAACCTGCCCTGGCAAGCCCGCGATATTGACCCCCTGGCCTCGGCAATGCCGGTTATTGATCTGGTATCGCTGACTCGCGCACTACTCAATCCCGCCGATCGCATCGCCTGGCTGGCCATTCTCCGCGCCCCCTGGTGTGGGCTTGATCTCGCCGACTTACTGACTATCGCCACAACGCCACTCAAGAGCAACCCTACACCCGAAAAAGCCCAGTACCCCCTGCTACTTCTACAGCTATTTAATTATCGAGAAATAGGCACGCAACAAACGCCAACCCTCTCTGTACAGGGTGAAAAAATTATTGCCAGAGTCGCTGGTGTTATCACCACGGCCTGGCAACAACGCTATCGCAAACCTCTGCGCAGCTGGATTGAGGGCACCTGGCTGGCTCTCGGCGGCCCCGCAGCACTGGGCAGTAATGAAACAGACCCGAAAGTTGCCTTGCACCAGTGCCAGCAATATTTTGACTTACTGGAAAGCCACACCAAAGGCGCCGTCACGATCGACGACTGGCCCAGCTTTCAATACGCCGTTGATCAACTTTATGCAGAGCCATTGGTCAATCAAAAGCCATTAGCAGATCAAAAGCCCGTAACTAATGAGCCAAACCCACCACCCTTGCAAATCATGACCATCCATAAATCAAAGGGTCTGGAGTTCGATACCGTCATTATTCCCGGCCTCGATCGTAAAGGCGCCAACAACAGCCACGAGTTACTGCTGTGGCGCGAACGTGTCAATAACAACGGTAGCAATCAGCTTTTACTCTCCCCCCCACAAAAACTGGGCGCTGGGGACGATGCTCTCTACACCCATCTAAAACGTGAAGAAAATATTAAATCCCGCCTTGAAAATACCCGCGTACTCTACGTTGCTTGTACTCGTGCTATTCAACGGCTACACCTGCTATTTCGTCAGCCGCTAAAAAACCCTGCCACCGGTAGCCTGTTAGCTTCGGCATGGCCAGTGTTAGAAGCCCATGTCACAGTAGGCCCAGAAGGCGAACCGCCTCTGGAACTCGCCAATTGCGCCGTCACTCTTCACCCGTCTTCTAGCCCGAAAAACACCGAACAACCTGAGGAGCAAGCAGCGGACTCTATCAGCCAGCAAAGCTACAGCCTTCGACTACCCGCCGATTGGCGTAGCCCTTTTACCGAAAACAAGGCGAGTACAGACAGAAACAACAGTCCCACAATGCCTGAAAACAAGCCACCAGCCACTACGCTACCGGGAGTCAGTGACCCGCGAAAAATTGGCACTTTGCTGCACCGCACCCTGCGCCTGCTGGCGATTGAGGGCATCGAGCAATGGACGCCCGAGCGCGTCGCCCGACAACAAAGCAGCTGGGCAATTCAAATTAAACAGGTCGGTATTGTGGACGCAGAAGCAGCGTTTGCTGTGCTCAACGAAGCACTGGAAAAATGCCTTGCCGATCACAGCCAACACTGGGTTTTCGACCGCAGCCATCAACAAAGCTATTGTGAGCTTGCCCTCAATTATCGCGACCCCAAGGGCCATATAAGCAGTGTCATTGTCGACCGCTGTTTTATTATTGATGACACCCAATGGATTGTTGATTACAAAACATCGCTACCAGCATCAGGACAAAGCTTTGATGATTTTCTTCAGCAACAATACGATGCTTATCGAGCCCAACTTGCACTCTACGCGCAAACTCTGGCCCAGTTACAGGCAGACCGAGCAAACAAAAACGAGGACGAAAATTCTTTTAAAAGCACAACTAAGCTCAAAGCGGCGCTGTATTTTCCACTGTTATCTCACCTCGAAGTTGTTATTGATCAATAGTCTGTATTACTAGTTGGCGCTTTTCATCCCATTGTCACTACTTTTGCAGTAGAATGACGGCCCATTTTAATAAACCAGATCAGTCAGGTCGTAACGTCATGGTCCAGCGCACACTCGAAAATCTCAACATTCAGTCACAGGAAGTTCTACTGACGCCCAATCAATTAAAAGCCGATGTCGCCCTCACTGAGGCAGCGGAAAAAACGATTGCACAGGGCCGCAAAGATATCGAGGCTATTCTCGATCGTAAGGATCATCGCCTGTTTGTTGTCATTGGCCCCTGTTCGATTCACGATGTCGAAGCGGCTAAAGATTACGCCGCCCGCTTAAAAGCGTTGTCGGACAAAGTCGGGGATACCCTGCTACTGGTAATGCGGGTTTATTTTGAAAAGCCGCGTACCACTGTAGGCTGGAAAGGACTGATCAACGACCCCTTTCTCGATGATTCCTTTAAAATCTCCGATGGCTTGCACATTGGTCGCCAGCTATTAATGGACGTTTCCGAACTCGGCCTGCCTACCGCGACCGAAGCCCTCGACCCTATTTCACCCCAGTATTTGCAAGATTTAATCAGCTGGTCTGCCATTGGCGCACGTACCACTGAGTCTCAAACCCATCGGGAAATGGCCAGTGGCCTGAGCTCTGCCGTCGGTTTTAAAAATGGCACTGACGGCAGCTTGACCGTGGCGACAAACGCCTTAAAGTCCGTTGCCAAACCCCACCGTTTCCTCGGTATTAATTCTGAAGGCAGCGTTGCCATTATCAAAACTAACGGCAACCCCTACTCCCATGTTGTTTTGCGCGGCGGTGATGACAAGCCCAATTACGACTCGGTCAGCGTGTCGCTCTGTGAGCAAGCCCTGGAGAAAGCCGGTGTCGCGACCAATATCATGGTCGACTGCAGTCACGCCAACTCCAACAAAAACCATGACTTGCAGGTACTGGTGATGGAAAATATCACCAGTCAAATCGTTGAAGGCAACCGCTCAATCGTCGGCATTATGGTGGAGAGTAATCTGGTGGCCGGCAATCAAAAGCTTTCGGCCAATAGCAAAGACATGGTCTACGGCCAATCGGTCACCGATGCCTGCATTGACTGGGAAACGACCGAAAAATCCATACTCGAGATGCATGACAAGTTGAAAGATGTATTGCCAAAACGCTGTAAAGCCGATTAATTAGCCTATACCTAAACAAATCACTAAATAATCGACTACTATAAAATCCGCTACTATAAAAAAGGGGCACTTCTTAAAGAAGTGCCCCTTTTTTATGTGTTTTCATTCCCTGTATTTTTAAACCCTACAAGGCAGAAAGGCCAACATTAATAATGCCCTGCAAAGTCTCGCGGCTAGTGTTCATTTTGGCGTGCATACGTAGGCCAACGGCCAGGGTTAACAAATAATCTGCCATCGCCTTCGGTGATTTTTGCCTATCGATAAGTCCCAGTGACTGGGCCTCGGCCAGACGCTTTTCAAATAATGCGTTCAAGGGTTTGGTGCGTTTTTCTGCCTCTTCGGCCAATTGGTGATTGACATGGGCAAATTCAGAAATACTGTTAAACAACAAACAGCCCCGCGAGCGAATTGCCTCGTCTTCTATCAAACAGACACTTTCCAGAAAACTGCGAATGGCAAGCAAAGGGTCATCGATGGACCAAAGCGTGGCTTTTAAAGTAACGGCCACCTCCTCGACATACATATCGAGCGCTTCGAGAAAAAGCCCCGCTTTATCGCCAAAGGCCGCGTATAAACTGCCACGATTGAGCCCCATAGCGCTGAGCAGCTTCTGTATCGAGCTGGACTCATAACCATCGGCCCAAAACACCTGCATGGCGGCATTGACAACATCAATTCGATTGTATTCGGGCGGTCGCGCCATAGTCAGGTTTAACGTTTAAAGATAAGCAAATATACCATTAATCGGGATCAGGACAATACGGCAAGCTATTAAAATGGCTGCCACAGATCATGATGACTGTGGCAGATCAACGATCCGTTTATTTATAATACGCTTGGGAGCTGTCACTGTGGTCGGTAATGTCGCGGACGCCTTTTAATTCGGGGATTTTCTCCAGCAAGGTGCGCTCGACACCGTCTTTGAGCGTTAAATCAGCCTGACCACAGCCTTGGCAACCGCCGCCGAACTGTAATACGGCAATATCACCATCCATTTCTTCCAGGCTAATATTGCCACCATGGGCAGCTAAACCGGGGTTGATTTCGCTGTGAAGGATGTAATTCACCTTATCTTCGACCGGGCTGTCATCGCTAACCCGTGGCAAGCGTGAATTGGGAGCACGGATACTCAACTGACCACCAAGACGATCGGCTGAATAATCCACTTTTGCATCTTCCAGAAAAGGCACACTACGCTTATCGAGATAGGCTTTGAGCTTGGGTAGCTCCAGGAGCTGATCCTCTTCCTGTTCCTCCCCCGGGCGACAATAGGCAATGCAGGTCTCTGCTTTGGGGGTGCCTGGGTCGGCGATAAAAAGCCTAATGGCAATACCCTCGCAGTCCTGCTTTATCAGCAGATCCGACAAATAGTCCTGTGCCGATTCGGTAATTTCTATACTGCTCATCGCTAGCAACCTATATCCGAGTAAATTACTCAGTTATTATACGCCCTAGTCCGCCGAGGCTCAATACTGAAACGAATAGCCGCGAAAAAATTGAGCCGAAAAAAACAGCAGAGCACTAGCCCTACTGTTTTTCTCCTCGCCCTTAAAGGCCTAATTTAACAAATAATCAGCGTTATTCCACGTATAAGAAATAGTCAGCGTTATTTTGCTCCGGTACATCTATTCGGATCACTGGTAGGTTACCAGCTCCATCGGGGCGGCAATTATTAATAGTGCTGTAACTCGACCAATAATTTTCACGACC
>JBFHDT010000141.1:0-5983 GCA_041584575.1 Porticoccaceae bacterium | reverse complement strand
TTGATCGGCCTCAAGAGACAATTGCGACTCCATAGCCTGGTCACTTAGGTCACCTGGCATCTCAATCACTTTGGTAATAACGGCAGAACCCGCTACGGCTACAGCTGCATCCTGCGTCTTTGGCTTCGCCTGAGCAACCACCTTACGAATAGTTTCCTCTAAAGCATCCACATCGTTGATATTTTTCTCTACCACGGTACTTTGCGGCAAAGGTCGAACCAGATAGCTCTCAACACGGTACCGATCACCGACTTTACTCAACTCAAGCAACTTGACAGTAGATGACGTTATATCAATCCCTAAAACAGGCTTTGTTTGCTTATTCAGAAAACTAAAAATCCCCATTTTTATTCTTTAATCCCTTCAGTTAGGCAAAATTAATAACAATATACATTCGTTAGCTGCTCGACCGTTTCAAGTACAAATCAGCGAGCGCTTACCACTATAATGATGCACCACTACGAGCCGGCTAACCTTAAACAATGAAACACTTTGCAACCCTCATGCTTCGCCTCACTTACCTGCTGCTAATTCCAGCTTTGGGCGGCGCGCTGATCATTACTACCAGTTTGTACCTCTACCTTAGTCCGAAATTACCTTCAGTGGAAACCCTTAAAACCGTTAAACTTCAAACACCTTTGAGAGTTTATTCACAAGATATGAAACTTATTGGTGAGTTTGGTGAAAAACGCCGAACACCAATAAGTTTCGACGCAATCCCCCCCCTCTTTGTAAACGCAGTTCTCTCTGCCGAAGATGATGGTTTCTACTCTCACATTGGTGTTGATTTTAAAGGTTTGGCCCGAGCAGCTTTGGAATTGGTTACCACTGGACATATACAAACCGGCGGAAGCACCATTACCATGCAGCTGGCCAGAAATTTTTTTCTCACCCGTGAACAAAGTTTTATTCGAAAGTTCAATGAGATACTACTGGCTCTACGAATAGAAGACGAGCTGGAAAAAGACGACATACTCGCCCTTTATGCCAATAAGATTTATCTCGGCAATCGCTCTTACGGTGTAGAAGCGGCTGCCATGACCTATTACGGAAAGTCGATCAGCGAGCTTTCTCTAGCGCAAATGGCAATGATTGCCGGCCTGCCCAAGGCCCCTTCAAGATTTAACCCCATTATCAACCCTGAGCGAGCATTGACACGGCGAAACTGGATACTCGGGCGTATGTACAAACTGGGGTACATTGACCGAACAGCATTGGAAGAAGCCCGAAGCAGTACTATTAGCGCCCAATACCACGGTTCACTAAAAGATTATGACGCACCCTATGTCGCCGAAATAGCTCGGCAAACTGCTGTAGACTTGCTAGGAGCCGAAGCCTACACCTCCGGTTTTTCAGTGCTAACAACGATTGATAGCGCACTACAGCGTCACGCAGACCAAGCTCTCGCCAATGGCCTGTTCAGCTATGACTGGCGCCACGGCTACCGCGGCCCGGAAGCTCATTTCGACAATCCCGAGCAATGGTCAGCTGCTTTACAAAACACACCTCTCATACGAGACCTGGAGCCCGCGATTATTACCAGTGTTGGGGAAAGTAGCATTAGCCTGCTAACCCGAAACAACCCCAGCATCACACTCACTACCGGGGCTGCTCTAAAAAACCTAAGAAGTTATATTTCAGAAAATAAACGCAGCGCGCCAATTAAAGATCTCCGCTCCGTATTTGCTATCGGCGACCTCATTCTCATTCGCAGTACAGAGAACGGTGAATGGCGACTGACACAAACCCCCGACGCACAGGCCGCTCTCGTCTCTCTCAACCCTGATACTGGTGCAATACAGGCTATGTCGGGTGGGCTCGATTTTTATCAAAGCCCATTTAACCGTGTGACCCAGGCCAAGCGCCAGCCGGGCTCGAATTTCAAACCCTTTATTTACTCTGCCGCTTTAGAAAAAGGCATGACGCCCGCCAGTATGATTAACGACGCGCCTCTCACCTTTGACGACAAGAATATCGAAACCCAGTGGCGGCCCGTCAACAGTGGCGGCAAATTTTACGGCCCTACTCGATTGCGCCAGGCCCTCTATTTATCCCGCAACCTGGTTTCTATTCGCCTATTGCAATCGACTGGCATTGCTTATGCTATTAATACCGCCTCTAAATTTGGCTTTGACCCGGAACAACTACCCCACGATTTATCTCTCGCACTGGGTAGCCATGCCGTCACACCGCTCGCAATTGCGGGCGGTTATGCAACCTTCGCCAACGGCGGCTACAAAATTGAGCCCTACCTTATTGAGCGTATTACTGACAGTGACGGCGAGAGCATTTTTCAAGCAATCAACCCAGTGGTATGCCGCTACAACTGCACCGAGAAAGTCGATGCAGAACAAAACATTGACGCTACACTCAACACGACAGAACAAAGTGATCAACCCGAGGTCGTCAACCCGACACCTCCATCAGCAAAACGGATACTGGAGCCTCGCATCGCCTATCTGATTGACTCCATGCTCAAAGATGTCGTCAAACGGGGCACGGCCACTAAAGCCCGAGCGATGAAGCGCAATGATATTGCCGGCAAAACCGGCACTACCAATGGCCCGAGAGATGCCTGGTTTTCTGGCTATAATCCTGACCTGGTGACCACCACATGGCTTGGCTTCGACGACAATCGAAAGATCGGTCGTCGGGAGTTCGGCGGTTCGGCTGCACTGCCTATATGGATAGACTATATGAGCAAGGCACTGGCAAACCGACCCCAACGTAGCCATCCACAACCGGCCGGGCTCGTCTCAGTGCGCATCGATCCGGCAACAGGGCTGAGGATTTCGCCGAGCGAAAAGAATGGTATTTTTGAACTCTTTAGAGAGGAAAATCTCCCGGCCTATGGCTACACCCGCAATCCAGGTCATGTTTTCGAAGCCGACAGTTCACTACCGGAAGATATTTTCTAATACCCATTTTATCGAGCTATTGGGCCTCAAGCCCCGACAATAAATCTCGCCAAGGGAAAGCCGTATCACCCAACACATAAAAATAAGGGTTAAGCAGCGCATCTTTTTCGTTGTACCGCAACAGCTCCAGATCGGCATTGACTACCTGACCACCTGCCGCCTCAACAACGGCCTGCGCCGCCGCTGTATCCCACTCCATAGTCGGGGCCAACCGCGGATAAATATCGGCACTTCCCTCGGCGACCAAACACAGCTTCAGTGAGCTACCCATATTACAAGTGTCGGTATGGCCCAAATCTTTTGCAAGGCGCGTTAACAGATCATCCACAGCGCCAGCCCCATGACTACGACTTGCCACCACCGTCACGGGCTTATCAGTCTCACCGCGCCCGCTCATGGTGCGCACTGCAATGGCCTGGCCGGGTTGATCGCCCTCAATTTTATAGGCGCCCCCACCACTCAAACCGGTGTAGGTAACGCCGCTGACGGGTACATGGACCACACCCAAAACGGGCACATGGTTGTCCACCAAGGCAACATTTACGGTAAATTCACCACTACGCTTGATAAATTCTTTGGTGCCATCAAGAGGATCAATAATCCAGTAACGCTGCCATTGACTGCGTACTGAAAATGACGGCGCTGCCGCTTCCTCGCTCAATACTGGCACTCCGTCCAGCAAGCCCTCTAAACCACTGACCAATATATGGTGAGCCGCTAAATCAGCCGCCGTCAGTGGTGACTCATCAGCTTTGGCTTCAACGCCCAGATCACTACGAGCATAGATTTCAAGAATAGCCTCACCTGCACGACGGCAAAGCGCCACCACCTCATTCACAATGTCTTCACTCACAACTGTTTGGTTCACATTCACTCCTTTTACTATTTAAACTATAAAAAAGTCTCTCACCTATTTACAGGTGAGGACTGAAAATAATCTCGCGCCATATACAAGGCAGTAATCGAAGTAGCATCACTGACATCCGCTCGACCAACTAGCTCGGCCAAATTGTCGAGCGGCCACTCCATCGTCGCCATCGGCTCCGGCTCATCCCCCGGCAGTGATTCCTCGTACAAATCCCAGGCGACCAATACATCGATACTGCGCTCCATATACGACGGGGTTAAATGAATGTTTTTTAAAAACCGCAGTTCACGAGCACCAACACCCGCCTCCTCCTTTAACTCTCGATTACCCGCCGTCAGGTTGTCCTCTCCAGGGTCAATCGCCCCCTTGGGTAAACCCCATTGATAAGCGTTAATACCGGCGCTGTATTCCTGTACTAAAATCACCGAGCCCTGCGCCGTTACCGGAACCACAGCGACCGCGCCATAACCCGACGAAGCCAGGCGTTCGTAAGTACGCTCAACACCATTGCTAAAGCGCAGCTCTAATTGCTCAACCTGAAACAGGCGAGTCCGAGCGATACGCTCTCGCTTCAAAATCAGAGGATTAATCGGCATACTCAGGCCTTTCATTTTGACGTACCATTTTTATTCAATCGTTTTATCTCAGAGGTATTATCGATCATGCTCGACTGGAACGCCATTGACACCGTATTGCTCGACATGGACGGCACCCTGCTCGACCTACATTTTGATAACTTCTTCTGGCAACATCACCTGCCAGCTCGCTATGCCGAGCTTCATAAAATTGAGCCCGAAGCCGCACTCAACAAACTCTACAAACGCTTTGAAGAAAAGCGCAGCTCGATTGAATGGTACTGCACAGATTTTTGGTCGGCGGAACTCGACCTCGACATCCCCGCCCTGAAAAAAGAAGTGCAACACCTGATTGCTGAGCGTCCCCATGTACGGCAATTTTTAAGCGCACTTGGCAAAACGCATCGCCAGCGCATACTGATCACCAACGCTCATCGCGACAGCCTCAATTTAAAACTCGACATCACTGGAATCGACGACCTGCTCGACACGCTAATTTCATCCCACGATTACAACGTCCCCAAAGAACTACCCGTCTTTTGGGAGAGCCTTAGCGAACAGATTTACTTCGACCCGAAACGCACCCTGTTTATTGATGACACAGAAGACATGCTCCGTGCCGCCGAAAATTTCGGCATCGCACACCTGCTATGCATTAGTCAGCCTGATAGTAAGACCATAGCGCGTACGGATCTGAAATATCCAGCCATTGAACATTTCTCAGACCTGCTACCAATCAACTAAAGACTACTATGGAAAAAGTGCGCATTGATAAATGGCTATGGGCAGCAAGGTTTTTCAAAACCCGCGCCCTGGCGAAAGTCGCCATCGAAGGCGGCAAGGTTCATATAGCTGGCCAGCGGGTAAAAGCCAGCAAAGAACTTAAAACAGGGACCGAGCTCACCATTCGCCAGGGCTGGGACGAAAAGCAGATACGAGTTGATGCCCTAAGCGATAAGCGCAGAGGCGCACCTGAAGCCTCTGCGCTGTACACCGAAACAGAAGAGAGCATCATCGCAAGAGAGCGGCGCGCCGTCGAACGCAAGGCCGCAAGTAATAGCCACTACCCCCCCGATCAGCGACCCAACAAGAAGCAACGTCGGCAAATCCATCGTTTTCAACGCGAGCAAGAACTCGACTAAACATCACCAACCGATCAGGTGCTCTGGACAACATCGAGTATCTTCCGTACATTGCAGCCCGCTGAGCAAGTCCACCAACCCACCGGTAAAGTCATGTCCAAACCCGACAATGATCTGCTGCAGAGATTCCTCTTTGAACAGAGCGATGTACGCGGCGAAATCGTCTCACTGCAAGACAGTTATCAAGCAGTGCTCGCAAACCACAAAAAATCTGCCCAAAACATATCCCCAGCCATCAGCACTCTGCTCGGCGAGTTTCTCAGCGCCGCCGCCCTGTTGAGCGCAACCCTGAAGTTCGACGGCATTATCACCCTGCAGGCCAAACCAAAAACACCCGGTCCCCTTGAACTCATCATGGCCGACTGCACCCGCCACAATAATCTGCGTGCCGTTGCCCGCTACGATGAAAGTAAAACACTTGCTGGCGAACAGCACTGCGACTTTCGCGAGCTACTCGAAGGCGGGTTTCTGGTGATTACC
>JBFHDT010000140.1:0-5998 GCA_041584575.1 Porticoccaceae bacterium | reverse complement strand
GATATGGCGTAGGCGCTCTAATGAAAAAGGCGATTCTGCTAAAAAATCGTCCTGCTCGCCAAATAAATCGGCGAAATTCATTTCAATTCGCTCGGGTGCAACAGCGGCGGTGGGATCTACTCGTAACCAACCACGACCTTGTATCCACACTTCGGCCCAGGCGTGGGCATCGTACTGATGGACTAATAAGTAGTTTTCTGTGGGATGGCGCTCACCACCCTGATAACCGACAACAACTCGAGCTGGCACGCCAGCAGCGCGCATAAAAAACACAAAACTACTGGCGAAAAATTCACAAAAGCCTTTTTTTGTGCCCCATAAAAATTCGTCAACCGTGTGTTTCCCCAGTGCTGGGGGCCGCAAAGTATAAATAAATTCTCGATTATATAGTGCCAGCAATCGATTAATTAAGGCCACAGTATCCGGCGTTTCTTGACGCCATTGCTGGGCAACCGCCATCGTTTTCGGATTAAAACCTGTGGGGATGGCTAGCTCTAGCTTACTGCGCCAACCCGGCAACCTTTCAGGTTCAAGTTGATTATTGAGCCACGAATTCACCGAGTATTGCAGCTTGGAGGTCACCGGCTCACGATTGACCAAGCGAAAATCTCGACTCAATGCAATCGTCGATGATTGTGGCACTGGGGTCGACAGTGCGAAAAGCCAGGGGCTATTCGTTGCCTCTAAAGTAATTTGATAGGCCAGTGGCTCACCATGGCGCACGATAACTTTATTCCAGTCCTCAAGGGTCTCGTCAGACCATTGTAGAAACTTGCCATCGTTATAGCCCCAGGGGCCTTGCTGATCCCAGCGGCGCCCATCGAAGCCGGAAAAAACCAGGCCGCGCCAATACAACTCACTTTGCTCAGGTATTGGCCCGTCGAATTCAACGCGAAAAGCCACATCACCACTGCGTCCCAGCCTGGTCATATCGCCCGGAGACATACTGTCACTGACCCCAGTGGTAGCGCTCTTGGGTTGCGGCACAGCCCATAGAGAACCCATGCGCGGCATGACAATAAACATTACCAGCATTAATGGTATCGCCTGCAGTGTCATTGCCAGGCCGGTGCGCAAGGTCGAAGCTGGACGACTGTTTTCAACGCCAGCGTGCATAGCCACCAACGCAGCTGTAACCGGGAGCAAGGCCGCTAGTACCAACCAACTGGAGGCGATACTGGTTGAAAATAAACTTTGTAAAATAATGATCAAATAGGAAAGGTAGAGTAGTACCAGCGCATCGCGCTTGTGGTGAATCTCCAACAACTTCAACACGTAGCCCGACAATAACAGGGCCACCATAGGTTCAAGTCCGCTCATACGTCCGTAGTGCAGAAATAAGCCTCCCGCACAGGAACCGGCCAAGCTCCATTTAAGTAAGCGGCCGGGCTGACGCCAGCGTTCACGATAAAGCTGGATTTGCCACAGGGTCGCTACAATTCCCGCTAGAGCAACCCAGAGCGGGAGGTGCTCAAGATGAAGACCAATGCTGATGACGACACTCACCAGTAGCCAGAATAAGCAGTCCCTGGGAATTTGCCAAAGGGGTCTCATGCTTGCCCGCCTGCTACTTTAGGGAGCCCAAATAATGCCAGCTCGCGCAGCACGGCATCACGGTGGACGCGGCCAGTGCTCGGTGCTAATTCAAGCCCTGGTAGGCGCAAACCATAGGGCTGGGAGCTTTCACTAAAGCGTAAAGCCCAGGCACAAAGGTGCGATAATCGATCTTCGGTATCCATACCGGGCAATGCCTCCCAGTCGAGCCAGATTTGGTCGTCGATAGCATCAGCATAGTGTTTGGTTTGCATGCCTTGCTCTCGGGCAAACTGTTTCCAGGCGATATGGCGGAGAGATTCTCCAAGCTGGTATTTTTCCAGACCAACAAAATCTTCACTTCCACTATGGTGTATCAGGTAATTCTGGGATGGTGTTTTATCGTTCTGCCCAGCAGCAAGCTGAGTCGGCAGTGGTGTATCGATGGCTCTGGGATAGACTAACGCCTTGGTATCAAATTGCAGATAGGTCCAGACTTTTAACAACCCCAGGGGATAAACACTTTGCACTGTAATACGCGGGGCCTGAAACCAGCCCCGGCGTGTTACTGGAATAGAAAGATAAATCGCTTTAATTTCATTAGCGACGAGCGACTCAGTGACTGGGGCAACACCCGGGCGGGAAAATTCGATACTGTAGCGCTGGCGCTTGCCAGTCCCACTCAAGAGATATTCGAACTCAGCTGTGGCGCCGGCAAAGCCCGGTGTGGCCCTGCCCCCTTCAATGTGAAGGCCGGATAAATTCAAGAAGGTGTGGAAAACACTAACAACAAACAGGGAGGCCAATAAAAAGGTGAAGGCAAAAACTAAATTGTTTTCAAAGTTGGTGGCAATTAACCAGAGTAACAACAGTAAGCCGAAAAAAACAAAGCCGCTGCGGGTGGGAAAAATAAAGAGTTTACGATTGTCGAGCCTGATTTTTTTAACCGGCGGCAAACGCCGAAATACCCATCGCTGATAGCGTTTATGAAAGACCTGGCGCCAGCGCTTGATCATTATCCGATGATAATCAAATGAATTTAAATGATGTCGACCGCATTTAAGGTCTGCTGAATAAAGTTTTCGGCACTATGTTCGCCACCAATGACCGGCAAACGGTGGGCACAAACGGGAGCGAAGACAGCCTGAATATCTTCCGGTATTACGTAGTCTCGACCCGCCATTAAAGCCCATGCCCGGGCACTTTTGAGTACAGCAAGACCACCACGAGGGGAGATGCCATAGTCTAGATCGGCACTGCTACGGGTAAATTGCAGCAGGCGTTGCAAATAGTCGACCAAGCTATCGGATACTTTAACCCGGGTAACGGCCGCTTGAATGGCCTCTAATTCAGCGGGCGTAATGCCCCGGTTTAAATCAGCCAGCTTTAAACGAGGATCAGCACCGCAGAGCAATTGGCGCTCGGCCTCCGGGTCGGGATATCCGAGGCGCAGGCGCATTAAAAAGCGATCTAACTGAGACTCTGGCAGCGGGAAAGTACCCGACTGCGAAAGAGGGTTTTGCGTGGCAATAACATAAAAAGGCTTGGGCAATTGACGAGTTTCACCTTCAACACTAACTTGCCCCTCTGCCATTGCCTCTAGTAATGCGCTTTGGGTTTTTGGTGTGGTGCGATTAATTTCGTCAGCTAGCACCAATTGATTAAATAAGGGGCCAGGATGGAATTCAAAAGCGGCTTTATTCCTGTCGTAAACCGAAACGCCAATAATATCGGCAGGTAATAAATCACTGGTGAACTGCACACGGGTATAGCTCAAGCCAATAGCGACAGCGAGTGTCTGGGCCAATGTCGTTTTACCCATGCCGGGTAGATCTTCAATCAACAAATGCCCGCCAGCATAGAGACACGCTAGCGCCAAACGTACCGTGTGCCGTTTACCAAGCAGCACCGTTTCAACACGCTCAATAATGGCTTCGGTAATTTCTCGGCTCTGTTTACTCAACGTAGTTTACTCAAATCGGCTCGCTCAAATTCATTAGCCTAAACTTGCCTATCCAAAAAAATAACAAATTAAATGATCGCCAGCCCTCGCTGTAAATCGGCTTTAATATCTTCAACCGCTTCAAGGCCAACAGCGACACGAATCAGGTTTTCGGTAATGCCCGATGCAGTTTTATCTTCATCACTGAGTCGACCGTGAGTAGTTGTTGCCGGGTGTACGATAGTGGTTTTGGCATCACCCAGATTAGCGGTTAACGACAGAATGCGAGTGCTGTCGATCACCTGCCAGGCTTGCTCGCGGCCACCAACAACGCGAAAAGACAAAACGCCACCGAAGCCGCTTTGTTGCTGTGCAGCCAATTCATGACCAGGGTGATTTTCCAACCCGGTATAAAACACGGTTTCGACAGTGGGTTGTTCATCAAGCCAACCTGCCAGTTTTAAGGCGCTGGCACTATGGGCTTCCATACGCAGACGCAAGGTTTCGAGGCCTTTGAGGAAAACCCAGGCATTAAAGGGGCTCATGGTCGGCCCGGCAGAGCGCACAAAGCCCAGTACTTCGTCCATTAATTCACTGCGACCTAAAACGACGCCGCCCATGCACCGTCCCTGACCGTCGAGGTATTTTGTAGCAGAGTGGATCACAATATCGGCACCCAGGGATAATGGTCGCTGCAAAGCTGGAGTGCAAAAGCAATTATCAACGACCAACAAAACATTATGGCGTTTGGCCAGTGCTGACAGTGCAGCGAGGTCACCCACTTCACACAGGGGGTTGGACGGTGTTTCAAGAAACAGTAATTTTGTTTCAGGGCGGATCGCTGCTTCCCAGGCGGCAATATCGGTCAAGGTAACGACACTAGTCTCAACACCAAATTTACCGAGAAATTTATTTAGCAGTACCGTGGTGGTGCCAAATACACTTCGTGAACAAACAATGTGGTCCCCGCTCTTCAATAAGGCCAAACAGGTACTGAGGATGGCCGCCATACCCGATGATGTTGCCACCGCTTGCTCAGCACCTTCGAGAGCAGCAATACGTTCTTCAAAAGTGCGTACAGTGGGATTGGTGTAACGGGAGTACACATTGCCCGGCTGCTCGCCACTAAAGCGTGCCGCTGCCTCTGCCGCATTAGCAAAGACATAGCTTGATGTTGTGTAGATGGCTTCGCTGTGCTCGCCTTCCATGGAGCGTCGCTGCCCCGCCCTTACCGCCAAGGTGTCGAGCATGGCATCTGCTAGCGGGTCGTCTAAATAATCGTCGCCAAAATCACTCATTAATGAATTCCCGCCGAAGAATTGTGCAGACCAATCACTTCTGGTGAAGAGCCAGCCTCTTTTTTCTGTTTGGCTTTTTCACTGCGATTTGTCGCCAGTTGCTCGAGGTATTGTTCATCCACATCACTGGTGAGGTATTCGCCGGTAAACACGGCGCAATCAAAGCGTTCGATGTCGGGATTACCTTCTTTACCACTGGAAATAAGGTCTTCAATATCCTGATAAATCAGCCAGTCAGCGCCTATAAGCTCTGCCACTTCTTCAACGCTGCGCCCATGAGCAATCAGCTCATTGGCCGCGGGCATATCAATACCATAGACATTAGGATAGCGTACCGGAGGCGCAGCAGAAGCCATATAAACTTTATTGGCACCCGCGTCTCGGGCCATTTGAATAATCTCACCCGAAGTGGTGCCGCGAACTATAGAATCATCAACCAGCAGCACATTTTTGTCCTGAAACTCGAGTTTCACCGGGTTAAGTTTTTGCTGAACAGATTTCTTGCGCTGCTTTTGCCCCGGCATAATAAAGGTACGGCCGATATAACGGTTTTTCATCAGGCCTTCGCGAAACTTAACACCCATCACTTCAGCCATAGCTTGTGCCGACACACGACTGGTATCAGGCACCGGAATCACTACATCAATGTCGTGGTCGGGTCTTTCACGCAATAGTTTGGCGGCGAGTTTTTCGCCCATACGCAGGCGTGCCTTGTATATCGAAATATTATCCATCAGGGAGTCGGGACGCGCAAAATATACTTGTTCAAAGATACACGGCGCGAGTTCAGGATTTTCAGCACACTGCTGAGAGAAAAAATTACCGTCATTATCAATAAAAATGGCTTCACCGGGGGCGACATCGCGCTCCAACTCAAAACCCAGTACGTCAAGGGCGACACTTTCGGAAGCCACCATATATTCATAGCCTGAATAGGTGCGACGTTTTCCAAAGACTAAGGGGCGGATACCGTAGGGATCGCGAAAAGCAAACAGCCCATAATTCGCGATCATGCCCACCACCGCATAGGCACCACGGCAGCGACGATGAACCCGTGCTACAGCGGCAAAGACATCGCCTGACTCGGGTTGTAATTTACCTTGTAATTGCAATTCATGGGCAAAGACGTTGAGCAGTATTTCTGAATCGGAATCGGTATTAACGTGACGTAAATCTGATTTGTAGACATGCTCCGATAACTCTGTAGAGTTAGTCAAGTTGCCAT
>JBFHDT010000139.1:0-6104 GCA_041584575.1 Porticoccaceae bacterium | reverse complement strand
TTTTCAGCAGCAGTTCGACGATCCCCCGCCAGGCGGATAAATGATCAGTATGGCTTTCAGGTAGACCGGTAAGCCCCAAACAATGATTGCTATCAGCGGGCAGGTGCATTGCCGCGTAGTCAGCCAGCTGCGCGAGGTCACTGGCTCGGGGCATCAGTTGCTGGCTTGCCAGTTGTAGAGTTTCGTCGATCAAACCCTGTAATGCCTGTTCAAGTAGCTCGCGCTTATTGCCGGGGGAAAAAATGATGCCCAGCCATTGCTCCCGTCGACTGAGTAGCCGTAGTAGCAACCCTTCAAGGCGTGGTAGGTCATTATCGAAATGAATTAGCAGCGTTGCGAGCGCTTCACCCGTAGCGCCGGGGTTTTCTAGCTCGGCGAACACCTGCTGCACGGCCAATTGATAGACAGCCAGGGGATTGTCACTGGGTTCGGGCAATTGGCCAATACCGAGATCGACTGCGAGCTGACTGGCAAGGTGGCGACAAAAACTGTCGATAGTTTGAATGCGCAGCCGGTTGGGCGCTTCAATCAGATTCCAGCCCTGCTCACGGTCTCGGGCCAGAGCTTGTAGTGCCAGTTCACGGCTTTGTTGTTCGTAGTCGCTAGCGACGGGCGTGTTGTTTTGTGCACTAACCAGGGCGGCAATTAAACGAGCGCGCATTTCACCGGCAGCTTTGCGGGTGAAAGTCATGCAGAGAATTTCTTCCGGTGCATTGGCCTGGGCAAGCAGGCAGAGTATGCGCTGGGTGAGAAGCCCTGTTTTTCCCGACCCCGCTGGTGCGGCAACGGCGAAAGAGTGGCGGGTGTCGAGGGCCTGTTGTCGTGCGTGGGCGTCAGTGGGTAGCGGCATGGGGCATTATCTTCGTTCGTAAGGGCGTATTAATTGAAATCATTGACGGTTTCGTCGATAGTGTTATTGCGTTGTGCGATTTCCGGCCAGCGATTTAAAGGGTAGAGATGGCTCTGGTAGCGCAGTGCTGCGCTCGTGTAAAAAGCGATCTCTGCGTGCCCGCTGAGGAATTCTTCGGCCAATGTTTCGAGCTGTTCCCGCCATACCTCGAGGCAGTCTTCCCAGTTCTCGAAATTGATTTTGGTCAGAGACGACAGACCGGGAATAATCTCCGGTGTATCACTCACGCCTTTGGCGACGACACTTTTTACCGTGGATATTTGCCCGAAACACAAGCCACCTATTTGCTCGGGCAGGGCAAGGGCATAGAGAGGTAGCTGGGGCTCTTCAAGTCGTTCGCCAGCCCAGCAGTTGATATTGGTGTCGCCGGTTTTGTAATCGATTAACACGATGCGTTGATCATCAAGCCGGTCAATGCGGTCGATACGCAGGCTTAAAGGTAGACCGCCGATAGACATAAACAGCTGTTTTTCAGGGGCCATTACGTTAAAGGGCTGGCGCTGAAGTTCAATATCGAGCCATTGCGCGAGCAGCTGTTTAAGGCGCTGGGTTTCGATAGCGGCAAAGCGCGGGCCAAAAATATCACTGCGGCTTTGGTGTAAAGGTCGCAGAGCTTCAGTGATCACCTCTTCTATCGCCAGATCGAGAGCGGCGCTATCTAAGGCTTTAACGCTGGCCTGATCTTGAAAGCGTGTCCAGAATAGCTCCAGACAAGTGTGGACTACATTGCCGCGCTCAATGGCCGATAAACCACTACTGGGTTCAGCCAGTGGCCGTGCGCCGAGTCGCCATGTGGCGAAGGCGTTAAAGGGACTGCCCGCTTGAGCCTGCAAAATGGCGGTGCCGCCGCGAACACTTTGTTCGTCGGTTTGTAGGGCAGGGCCTTTAATGGCGTCTATTTTTTGCAGAGCTGCTGGCGGCAGTACGCCGATCAGAGGTTGCTGAGGTTTGGTTGATATTGGTGCTGTAGTCAGAGAGTTGAGGATGGTCTGGGGAAGTAGGCGCGAGGCTTCGAGGTCAGTGTCGCCATCGCGAGTAGCATAACTAAAAACAAGTTGCTGACTACTGTGTTGAAAGCCCCGCAATAGTTGCTTGGCGAGGCTCAACTCTTGTTTGGCGTTGCTGCGTGGTAGCTGGTAGCGTTGTTGCAAATCGACGGCTAATAAGGGGTTGAGAGACGTGGGTTGAGGCCATTGTCTGTCATCCATGCCGGCAATCCAGAGTTGGTCGAACTCCAGGCCGGCGGCTTCCAGGAGGCCAAGAATCTGAATCTGGCTGTCGTGGCTTTGCGCTTGAAATACTGTTGTCTGGGCCATGCGCGTAAGTTGTGTCAGTGCTGCGCTGGCGCTCAGTGGTGCTGCGTTATTATCGAGGCCGGCAAAGTCCTCAAGCAAGCTTAAGTAATGCTGATGTTGCTGGTATTCGATACTGTCGAGGGTGCGGGCACCGGGCCAGCCGAGAATGTCGAGGCGCTGGGCGAACTCTTCAGCCCAGTAACAAAAGCTGGCCGTGTTTGGCTGGTGACGCACCCGTTCGGCGATGGTTTGCCAGGCCCCTGCCAGTGAAGGGTATTCGCCATTGGAGTGAGGAGGGACAGCGGTGTTTTCACCCTCGTGCATTTCGCTAACGACTTGCCTTTCGGCCTCGGCGAGACTCGCGCGAAAGGCTGAGGGCGTGTGCAGGCGTTTATTACTGTCGCGCAATAACAACTCACACTGTGCGCGGGCTATAAGGTGTTTATCCCTGACGGTGGCTGCCAATTCACCTGCATGTTCACCCTCTTTCGATGAGACTGTAGGTCCCCAAAAAGGGTCGGCGAGCAAGTGACACCAGGGCGCTAGCCCAAGGGCCTGTGTTTGCACTGTCAATATATTCAGTGCGCTGGCGACCAAGGGGCTACGGCCAAGAGGGCTACCGGCGGAAAAGTTAAAGGTTGGAATGCTGCGCTCATGCTCTGGAAGGCAGTGTTCAGGGTTAAATGTGTCGTGGAATATGCGCAGGATTTGCTGTTGGGAATTGGCGAGGTTGCCGAACACAATGCCGATGCGCTGTTCGGGGTCAGATTCATACTGTACTTTAGCCCATTCGGCGGCGGCACTAATTTCACTGCTTTCGTCGCGACAAGTGTGCAGCGTGATATTGGCTGGAGTCGCCTCAAGTTTACTATGGCTGACTTTTTTGGCAGCGGCATCGGTAATATCGCGGTGCAGGGCTGGTAAGGTTTGAAAACCCACTAGCTGTATGGCCTCGTAACCGGCGAAAAAATCGTCATTAAATGCCTGTAATACTAGCCGTTGTGCTTGCTCCCAGGTGACTAAGTGTCTTTGGTCGAGAGCTTGATTAAAGGTGTCGAGCCAGCGCAGAAAAGATTCACTCGCCGGGTGATGACTATCTTGCAACTCAGTAAGAGGTACATTACAGCGCTGTAACTGCTGCCAGGTTTGCATGGCGAGCTCTACGAGAGAGGGAATATCGGCAACCGGTGGTAAGTGGCTGTCCTCGGTAATGCAGGAGCGCCACAGTAGTTGTTCGCCGTGGCTATCGATAACACTGAGGGGCCGCGTGATAAGAGGAGGGTATTGGCTCTCAATTAATTCTGCCCAACAGCTCTCCAGCCAGGCATCGAGGGCCATAACTAAGGGCTGGCGCCAGGTTAGCAAGCCTTGTTCAACACAGTGCTGTCCCCAGGCTTGAGTAATGTGACGGGCGAGGCGGTAATTGGGCGTGAGAATTAACTGGCCGGCCTCGATATTGGCGATGAGTGGAGTGATGTTAAAAAAAGGTAGGGGCATAAGGGTTTTATATTCTAGAGTGCGGTCACTTAGCTAAGGTGTTCAGCAGGAGCTGGTATTGGGGATACTGCCACAGAGAGACCTGAAAGTCCGTAATTGCAACGGTGGCGGTGTAGCAATTGTTCAGCTGCACGAGGTCTCGTTTCTTACAGACGTTTTTCAAGCGCCAAAATCCCTTACTGCTTAATACCATTTTGGCGGCAAGCCCTTGTTTGCTCACAGCAATAATGTTGGCAGGGAGACCTGCTGCACAGAATTGCTGGGGTGATTTAATTAGCATGGGCCTTGTTGGTTGAACGACAAGAGGCGGGAAGAAGTGATGAGCGGAACCATTGAAGGTAGATATGACTGCCGACTGCCAATGAAAAGCAAAAGATACGGATATCAGGTCGCCAACTTGCGTTTTTACTATAACGAAATATTTTCTATCAGTGTTATTTGCTAAGGCTGTTTTAAGCTTATGAGAAAAAAACTATTGACTGCTATGGCACTGCTTACAGCATTACTGATGGCTGCTTGCACACCGACACCTTTAAAAATGTCCACGCACCATATTAATCCTGATCTCGATGCCGTGGTGGGGGATGTTCCTAAGCCGGTTTTACAACCCCCATCGTTAGCGCAAGCTGGGACGTTTAATCAGGCTGACACAGAAGCTGAATTGTTGGATGAAGTTTATTCTGTCGTTGTCAACAACGTAAATCTTAGAGAATTGTTGTTCGCGCTGAGCCGTGATGCTGACATCGATGTAGACATCGCATCGGGAATTACAGGGACGGTCACATTAAATGCAGTCGATGAGAGTTTGTTTCAAATCCTCGATCGTATTGTCGATATGTCGGATATTCGTTATCAGATGAAAAATGGGGTGCTAGTTATCCAACGGGATAGCCCTTATTTTGTTCACTACGACGTTGCTTATTTGAATATGGGGCGTTCCAGCCAGTCCAATGTCTCTATATCGACAGAGGTTGCAACCACTGGCGTTGGCGCTGACACAGGGGGTTCTAGCTCTAGGAGTTCTGACGATAACAGCTCAAATACAGCCATTAAAAACACCTCGAGTAATAATTTTTGGCGCACTTTAACTGAAAATATTGATGCCATTTTAAATGGTGGTAATAGTACAGAGTCTGCTTATACCGATCGCTCAAGAGAGCAGCAGTCAGATAGTGAAAATGAAGGTGCTAAATCGGCATCCAGCGTGATTGTGAATTCCGAAAGTGGCTTGTTAACGATTAAAGCTACTCGCAAGCAACACCGAGAAGTCCAGGTGTTTTTAGACCGCGTTCTCGATGGTGCTCAACGTCAGGTGTTAATTGAAGCAAGTATTGTCGAGGTGCAGTTAAATGATACGTATCAGGCAGGGGTCGATTGGTCCCGTCTCGTGCAGTCCGGTGCTAATGGCTTCAGTTTTGTTCAAGATCTGATTGGCACTAACCTTGGCTCTGCACCGGTTTCTACCTTGAGCTATAGCGGTGGTGGTAAGCACGACATCAGTGCCACGGTTAAATTGCTGAGTGAATTTGGCAATACTAAAGTTCTCTCTACACCCAAATTAATGGTACTCAATAATCAAACAGCCCTGCTTAAAGTGGTCGACAATCTGGTCTATTTCTCCATTGATGTCGAAGAGGACGTGCAGGAAAACTTCATCAATAGAACCTTTACATCAGATATTCACACCGTGCCAGTGGGTCTGGTAATGAGTGTTACACCCCATGTGTCTGATAGAAGTGAGGTGACATTGAATGTAAGGCCGACGATATCGAGAGTGTTACGCTTTGTTCAAGATCCTAATCCCGCTCTGGCTAATTCAGAGGTTGAGAGCTTAATTCCAGAAATATCGGTACGGGAAATGGAATCGATGATGAAGATTACTGGTGGTGATACCGCTGTTATTGGCGGTCTTATGCAAGATGTTCACAGCGATGATTCTGCCGGGTTGCCTGGTCTCTCAAAGTTGCCCTACGTCGGCGGCCTGTTTAGTTATGAAAATAAATCTTATACCAAGTCAGAATTAATTATTTTTATTCGCCCGGTCATCATCGAACAAGCGAGTCTAAAGAGTAAATCGTTGTCTTCTTATCAGCATTTTCTGCCAAATAACGCTGCTCTTGACGCAGTGGAGTAGCTGCTTTGAGTTTATTACTGGATGCATTGAAAGAAGCACAAAAACAACGTCAAAGTGATCACGACACTGTGCCAGGCGAGCGTGAACCGCTTGATGGTAGTGGTGAGGCCGATCTGGATTTTGAATTAGAGCTTGATTTGGACGATGTTGTAGAACTTGATAGCGATGGATCAAGCTCATCGAGCGATTCCATTGAGGATCAAAACCCAGTAATAAGCGAAGCTAGTCTAGGTCATGATAACCAGATAGGCAGTGTTAACAAAGATGT
>JBFHDT010000138.1:0-6119 GCA_041584575.1 Porticoccaceae bacterium | reverse complement strand
GGCGGCGAAAATACCGGCCAGCACTAAACCCACGGCCAGAGGTGGCAGCAACTCGAGGGCCATCATCGGCAGCGCCAGTTCGGCATCGAAACTACCGCTATCCGATAAATAAACACGGGACAACAAACCAACACCCGTGGTAATGCAATAAAAAGCCATAAACCACAAGTAGTACCAGGCCCGGGCCTGGCGCATGCTGCTCTGATTGTTCAAAGCCATAAAGCGCACCATGATGTGGGGTTGCCCTATCACTGACAGGCCGGCAAACAACCAACTCACCGCAAACAGCACGCCCCCAGCAATACCGGGCAGCGCCAGCTCTTTGGGAAACCAGTCGAGAAAACCCGCCACCCCTTGCATACTTGCAATTGCCCCATCCACTCCGCCCAGCGATTGGGTCGCTGCTATTAGTAATGAAACCATGGCGAAAATCATTACCGTCGACTGGGCGGCATCGGTCCAGATAGAAGCTCGAATACCACCGGCAAAACAGTAGAGCGACACCATCACAGCGCCAATAACAGCGCCGAGCCAGGGAGCCCAACCAAAAAGCACATGCAGGGCTTTACCGCCTGCGACCAGTTGCGCGCCAGCGTAGGCCAATAAAAAAACGAGTGAAATGGCACCAATTAAACGCTGTAGCTGGTTGTTATTATCCCCATACCAGCTGCTGAGCACTCCGGCATAACTGACTTCGTCGTTGCTTTCCGTCGCCACCCGTAAGCGTGAATGCACAAACAAAGACGCTAAAAAATCGCCGGCTATCCAGCCAATCATCAGCCAGATAGAGGCCAGACCCGTGGCATAGGTATAACCAATCACACCGATAAACATATAACCGCTGTTATTGGTCGCCACTGCGGATAAGCCAACCAACCAGGGGCTCACCGTGTTGTCAGCGAGGTAGTAGTCATGGCGGGTACCGCGACTTTTTAGCAGCGACGATAGACCGATAAGCGTGAAAGCTAACAGGAAACCGATAAAAGATAGGGCGATTAAGCTGTCATCCATGGTCGAAGCTCTAACCGTAGACTGCTGAGTATCCGCCATCACTCTTTGTCAAAAGCATCGACAATGATGGCGCCCATTGACGCCGGCATAGCAATAATGATTAAGCGTTTAACCGCGATGACCGGCTCGGATACGATGGGAAACTTATCGAGGGCCGTTAAAACCAGAGCCACCACAAGGCCGGCAACCGCATAAGCAATCAGTATTCGAATAAGAAAAACGGGGATACGATAGGTAATATTCCCCTGAAAAACGCTTTCATAGGCAAAGAACGCCAAAAACATTACAGAAAGACAAGCCATGAGTGCGATGTTTTCGACCGGTAGAGTTTCGCTCAGACGCCAGGCTTCTTCAGAAAACGAGATGGGCACCGCTAAAGCAAAAGCGCCTATTGCAACCTGACTGGCGTCTTCCAAATCAAAATTAAGTTTCACGCACCTGTTCCAGTAATTGGTTAAAGGGTTCGTAACGCTTTAGAGGCACCAAAGCAGGATCACTCAGCAAATCATCGCGATAGGTTTCTGAGCGTGTTAGCGCTTCCGTCAAATATCCCATCGCCTCATCAAACTGGTTTAGCGCCGTGTAGGCACAGGCCAATTGATAAAAAGCATGGCCGTTATCGGGGTCGATGGCAAGTGCCTGATTACACAGGTTCACCGCCCATTGGGGTTCTTCCATTTCCAATGCCGCATCAGCCTTGTAGGTGAGTGCCTCGGTATCCTCGGGTTGAAGTTTTAATATCTGGTCGTAGGTGGCGATTTTATTGTGGGCACCGAGGTCCTGTCCTGCGCGCAACCACAACGAGTGTATTTCCTGCGTCAACGCAATTTCGGCGCGATTTTCTTCATACAATTCCGTTTTCTGGCTCAGTTGATTTTCTATATTACGCAGCCGATCCTCATAGGTTTCGATTAATCCGGCCACTTGCTGATCCGCATTTGAATGCACCCGCTCTTTAATGTCGCGTATTGATGACCAGCCCACTAAGACTAATATCGAACTGGCAGCCGCTATCAAATAAAAAAAGTAACTGATCGTATCGGTGGCGTACTCAACACCACGGTCAATGGAATTGATTTCACGGTCAACGACCTGTTGCAGTAGCTCATTTTTTTGTGCGGCCATATCGGTGCGCAGCTGCTTGAGCTCATCCAGCACATAGAGTTCGACAAAGGGCGATTTGGCGATACGTTCACCAAATGCTGGGGAGTCCTCCGCAAGCTCACTGGCACCGGTCTGTTCGAAAGGTAATAACAGCAAACAGACGGTTAACGCGACCCACCTTATGCTGCGCATATCGCTCTGCCGTGGTCGTGTACCTCCACCAAACACGCGTGCAGGCTTTTTACAGCCAGCTCATAATCCGCCTCACCGACCACAAACTGCATATCCACCTGACGCATAGATTGATGCATCGCCAATACGTTAATATTTTGCGCCGCTAGCGCAGACACCGCTTTAGACAGTATGCCCGCTACCCGCATATCGCTACCAATGGCCGAGACAATAGAGGCTTTTCGCTGGTCCAGTTCTGCATCGGGGTATACCTCTTGCAGTGCATTGCGGATACGTTTGATGGTTTTCAAATTGGTCGCAAGGTAGTGGGTAATGGTGTTGGCATTTACATCCTTGGCCACAATCTCGGCCTTGAAGCGACGCAGCACGGCCAGAATTTCTCGGTCGTAGAGATCGATCTGCCCCATCATGTCCTGGTCAAACAGCTCAAGGGCATGAATGCCCTTGCTGCCGGCAATAATCTCTACGCGGGGGGTGTCGCTGACATAGTCCTGGGCAATCACGGTACCCGCGTGTTCCGGCTCAAAGGTATTTTTGATGCGCAGAGGGATTTCATTTTGGCGCAAGCCCTTGGCAGCTTTGGGGTGGATAGCCTCCATACCCAGGTTAGCCAGTTGGTCGGCCACATCGTAATTAGTTCGGCCAATGGGCACAGCGTTCGCTTCACTGACCAACAGGGGGTCGGCACTGCTGAGATGAAATTCTTTGTGGATAATCGCTTCCCGGGCACCCGTCAACACTGCGATGCGGCTAAAAGTGATCTCACTGTAGCCTCGATTAAAGTTCGCCATTAAGCCACTATCGGTGTGTGCATACCCGGTAACAATGGGGAGCTCTGCTGCAAGGTCAATGGCGTCAAAAGCCTGCAAAATGCGCTCATCCAGGGACATATGGGCAGCGGTCTGCCAACCGCTTAAATCGACAAAGCAAGCATTGACACCATCGCGCTGCAATAAGGCCGCTGTGTTCCATGCGCTGTGGGCTTCACCAATACTAGCGAGCATTTCACGCACCGTATCGAGGTGCTCGGACAGCGAAAAATGGCCATGGCGACACACCCCCTGCAGATCTGCCAAGCATTGGTGAGCCGCCTCAATGCGCGTATCAATAAACCGATTGGCGCGCTTCAAATCGGCTTCGTTGGTAAACAGCCGTTGATTGATGCCGTGCAATTTGCTCTGCAACTGTGCCATGGCGTCATACCAGTCGTTGTCGTTTTCACTGCTGGCAAATAAGCCGTAGACACCAGGGCGCCCCGATTTTTTATGTTCCAATAAGTCGTTGGTGATGCCGCTATAAGCGGACACGACAAAGACTCTCTGGTATAAGTTCTGCCCGCTGCCGGGTTTAAAAATAATATTATCGCGCACGGCCCGGTAGTCGCTCATGGACGTGCCGCCGATTTTTTCCACACTATGTTGTGCCGGTTTTTGTCTGCTTGTCGTCATATTTCCTACTATGAAAAAAGTTAAATGGATCTCTGGCCTAAATCTCGGGTTGCCCTAGTTTTGCCCTAGGCTTGCCCATGGGGCAGGGATTTATGAGCGTTCGGCGCAACCAATACACAGGCGCGTAGCGGGAACGGCCTGCAATCGCGCGAAGGGGATTTCATCGCCACACTGTTGGCAATAGCCCGCGTCTTCACTATCCAGCCATTGCAGGTTATTGCGTATCAAGGTCAGCTCGCGCTTTTCATTGTGACTCACCTGAGAGTTAACAGCCGATGCAATTTTTTGATCAAGGCTGGCTGACTCGTCATCTGGATCACTATCTTCTGCGCTCGGCGCTAAAAACCCCTCGATTTCATTAATGCGGGTTTTCATCAGCTGTTTAAGCGTGTCACGTTGTCGATTGTCCACCCTTATCTATCTTCAGCTGCAACGATGACAGGAGCTATCGACTCACGAGCACAAATATATTCAGGGCGCGGTGGTTGATCGCAAAAAGGGTCAAGCACGCGATTACTGATAGCGTTGTACACGAAGAAGGCATTAGAGCGTGGGTAGGGTGTGATATTGCCGTTTGAGCCATGCATGGTATTGCAATCGAACACGACGACACTCCCCGGTTTACCGGTTGCAGTGACGATGCCGCCTTGATCAGCCAGGTGGCTTAAACAGTGGTCACTGGGCACACCGTACTCCTGTTTGCGCAGAGATGACTTGAAGTGATTAGTCGGGGTTTGCCCCTCACACACGACATAGTGTTGGTGCGATCCAGGTATCAACATCAAGGGGCCATTGGTGTCATGGTTTTCTGTCAATGTGATGGACATGCTCAGTGCCCGCATGGCCGGCATGCCATCCTCGACGTGCCAGGTTTCAAAGTCCGAGTGCCAGTAAAACTCTTTGCCGCGAAATCCGGGCTTGTAGTTTAAGCGCGACTGATGGATGTAAACCTGATCATTGAGCAGGTACTGGGCGAGCCCGGCCAGTCGCGGATCGCTTGCCAGTTTTTTAAAAACTGAACTTATCTGATGAATTCTGAAAATAGAGCGAATTTCACCATTGCCGGGCTCTGTAATCGTCTCACCCGACGCGGCTATCTGCTCATCACCCTTGAGTTGCTCAAGTTCCTGCTGAAAACTGTGGATCTCTTGTTCGCTAAAAACAGCGTCTAAAACCAGAAAGCCGTTTTCTTCATATTGCTTCAACAAATCCTGGCCAATGGGCGCTGATCCAATGTCTTCTGCATAAATGACCGGATCGAAACGCTTGCCCAGCTGTGCTTTCGAGGCACCTCTAGATGGATAGCGGTCTTGTTGTGAGTTGATTGCTGATACGCTTGCCGATTTCATAATCTGGCGCTTTGTCCTCTGGTTAATCGTTTTTCATCTTGTTATTAACCGCGTTCTTGTAGTTACTAATGACTTTCACTATCAGCTAACGGCTTTTATTCGCTAAGGGTTTTTATGTGCTAACGGCTTCAGCATCCAACTCATAGGAACCCTCAGCGTTGTGCACCTCTTTGCCATTGAGCGGCGGGTTAAAAACACAGGCCAGCTTCATTTCTTTAAAGGCACGCAAATTATGTTTATCGTGTTTATCCAGGTTATATAAAGTGCCCGGAGTGACGGGGTAGACCTTGCCATCGGCCACTGTTTCGACCTCGCCTTCGCCAGAAATGCAGTACACCGCTTCGAGATGACGCTGATAGTGCATCTGAAAATCAACACCTTCATAAATTGTGGTGATGTGAAAAGAAAAACCCATTTGATCATCTTTAAGCAGCAATCGAGTGCTCTCCCAGTTGCCATCGGGGGAGACGATACGTCGATCTGTTTTTTCAGCGTCTTGCAAATTTCTAACTAACAAAGCAATACTCCTTTTTTAAATCGTTTCGATGAGCAGGCAATCTGCTCAATGTAATGGTGCTACTGCTGCCGTTTTAGGCCGCCACAATCCGACACGCCATCAAGCGCTGACAGCCTGAGGCTCGTCGAAAAAATCGACCTCTTCCGGTATCGGCGCTTCTTTGGCGCACACCTCTTCGATGGCCTGCTCGACAATATCGATGCCTCTTTTCAAGTTTTCGTCACTGATAGTCAGCGGACACAAAAATTTCACTACCTGATCGTCGGCGCCGCTAGTTTCGATAATGAGCCCGCTTTTGAACGCGCGCTGGGTAATCGCACCGGCTAGCTCACCATTCACGCAGTTGATGCCCTGAAACATGCCGCGACCCCGCGCCGTAAAATTGCCCTCGCCATAACGCTCAACGATGGCGGCCAACCGCTGTGAGACATACTGCCCCTTACGCTTAACGGATTCTGCAAAAGCGTCATCCGACCAGTAGTGGTCAATAGCAGCCTT
>JBFHDT010000137.1:0-6154 GCA_041584575.1 Porticoccaceae bacterium | reverse complement strand
TCGATATTGGCGATAGCCACGGCCAGACCCTCAAGAATATGGCCTCGCTCCCGCGCCTTGCGCAATAGATAGACGGTGCGCCGAGTAACGACTTCCATGCGATGACGCACGAAGATTTCCAGCAGACGTTTGAGATTAACCGTTTGCGGCTGACCGTCGACGATGCCAACAATATTAATGCCGAACACGCTTTCGAGTTGCGTCTGCGCATAGAGATTATTGAGCAGTACATCGCCCATCTCGCCACGCTTGAGTTCAATCACCACACGCAGGCCGTCTTTATCAGACTCGTCGCGCAGCTCGGAAATGCCCTCAATTTTTTTGTCTTTAACCAGTTCAGCGATCTTCTCTATCAACTTGGCTTTGTTCAGCTGATAGGGGATTTCGCTAATGATAACGGTCTCGCGCTGAGTCTTTTCGTCAACTTCAACCTCAGCTTTAGCCCGAATATAAATGCGCCCACGTCCGGTGCGATAGGCTTCGAGAATACCGGCTCGACCATTGATAATGCCGGCCGTAGGGAAATCAGGCCCCGGCACCAATGTCATCAGCTCATCAATGCTTATATCTTTATTTTCAATCAATGCCAGGCAGGCAGAAATGACTTCACGCAGGTTGTGGGGCGGAATATTAGTCGCCATACCCACGGCAATACCCGAAGAACCGTTGACCAGCAGGTTCGGCACTCGCGTCGGCAGCACATCCGGAATCCACTCCGACTCATCGTAGTTCGGTACAAAATCGACGGTTTCTTTATCGAGGTCAGCCAGCAGCGCGTGGGCGATTTTTGACATGCGTATTTCGGTGTAACGCATCGCCGCAGCGGAGTCACCATCAACCGAACCAAAGTTGCCCTGACCATCGACCAAGGGATAACGCAGCGAGAACGACTGCGCCATGCGAACAATGGTGTCGTAAACAGCGGAATCGCCATGTGGATGGTATTTACCAATCACATCGCCGACCACACGAGCCGACTTTTTATAGGGCTTGTTCCAGTCGTTGTTTAGCTCGTTCATGGCAAACAGTACACGTCGATGTACCGGTTTTAGACCATCCCGCAAATCTGGCAATGCTCGACCGACGATCACGCTCATGGCGTAATCGAGATACGACTTACTCAACTCTTGTTCAATATTGACCGGTGATATTTGTTCGGCTGTTTCAACCATACCCACTTATTTCCTGGAAATTCTCGTCTTGCCCCAGCACGTGCAGCGCTCTAGTGGCACTGCTCTCTTTTGACGACACATAAAGCGCGAAATTGTACCATACAACTTGACCAATACCCCTTTTTTGACCGCTCCCGCCAAGGCATCGTCCAGTAGGCTATACTCCGCATTTTTGCCCCGTTGCCAACATCGAGCATCCCGACAAACATGCCTGAAGAAAATATCGACATTCTGATCAACGCGGGCTGGCTAATTCCCGTGGTGCCACGCAACACTGTGCTGCGCGACTGTAGCGTCGCCATCCACGAAGGCAGGATTATCGCCCTGCTGCCCAGTAGCGAGGCGCAACAACGCTTTAGCGCGGCGAAGCAATACGACCTGCCCGACTCACTGTTAATCCCCGGCTTGATCAACGCCCACGGCCATGCAGCAATGTCACTCTTACGTGGCTACGCCGACGACCAAAGCCTGCATACCTGGCTCAATGAATCGATCTGGCCTGCAGAAAGCCGTTGGATGAGCGAAGCATTCGTCTACGATGGTGCCGAGCTCGCCATTACCGAAATGCTACTCGGCGGCACCACCTGCTTTAGCGATATGTACTTCTTCCCCGACCAAACGGCCCGCGCTGCCCGCAGCAGTGGCATCAAATGCCAGCTGGCCTTCCCGGTACTCGAGTTCCCTAGTGCCTGGGCCCGTAATGCCGACGAATACATTCACAAAGGCCTTGAGTTGCGCGATGAGTTTCGCGACGACAACCGTATTTCTATCGCCTTTGGCCCCCATGCGCCCTATACCGTCAACGACCCGGCGCTGGAAAAAATAGTGACACTGGCTGGCGAGCTCGATGCACCGATTCAAATTCATCTTCACGAGAGCGCCGATGAGGTTGCACAAAGCATAGCCGATCACGGCCAGCGCCCCATCGAACGCCTGCACCAGCTCGGACTACTGACACCTCTCACGCAATGTGTGCACATGACCCAGCTGATCGACAGCGACATCGCCCTGCTAGCTGAAAATGGCAGCCATGTTGTTCACTGCCCCGAATCCAATCTCAAACTCGGCAGCGGTTTTTGCCCCATTGAATCCCTGCAAAAAGCCGGTATTAATATTGCACTGGGCACTGATAGTCCTGCCAGCAATAACGATCTCAACATGCTCGGTGAAGCCCGCACTGCGGCACTCATCGCCAAAGGTGTGTCGGGCAATCCTGAACGACTGCCCGCCTACGAGGCGCTGGAACTGGCCACTATTAATAGCGCACGGGCGCTCGGCATTGACGCGGAAACCGGTAGTATCGAGGTCGGCAAAGCCGCCGATCTGGTCGCCATCAACCTTGCCAAAATCGCCAGCCAGCCCCTGTATAATGCCCTCTCACAATTAATATATACCGACAGTGCCCGTCACATCAGCCACACCTGGGTCGACGGCAAATTGCTGGTAGAAGAGGGTCAGCTGGTAGGCATTGACCAGAATGAGCTCATCAGCAAAGCTCAAAACTGGCAAACAAAAATACAGGCCGAGCGTTAACTGACAGCCCTGTACGCAAAGAAATTTTTGGAGCAACAAACCGTGAGCAGCAACGAATTACCCAACACGCAGAATGTCGATACGGCAGAAATTGCCAAATTTGAAGCCCTCGCCAGTCGCTGGTGGGACAGAAACAGCGAGTTCAAAGCCCTGCATGACATCAATCCTCTGCGCGCTAACTGGATAGACAAGCTGTCGCCGGTGGCGGAGAAATCCCTGCTCGATGTCGGCTGTGGTGGCGGCATACTCTGTGAAGCCATGGCTCAGCGCGGCGCCGAGGTTAAAGGCATCGACATGGGTGAAACACCGCTGCAAATTGCCCGCCTGCATAGCCTTGAATCGGGTGTCGACGTTAATTACGAACAAATCACCGCTGAACAGCTCGCTGAGCAAACACCAGAAAGCTACGACGTAGTCACCTGCATGGAAATGCTCGAACACGTGCCCGACCCATCGTCCATCATCAAGGCTTGCATGCAGCTGGTTAAGCCCGGGGGCGATGTTTACTTTTCCACTATCAACCGCAATCCTAAGGCCTTTTTATTTGCCATCGTTGGTGCCGAATATGTGCTCAATATGCTGCCCCGCGGCACCCACACTTACGGCAGCTTTATTCGCCCCTCCGAGCTTACCCGCTGGGCGCGAGAGGCCGGACTTGAAGTGACCGAAATGACCGGCATGGTTTACAACCCACTGAGCAAAAAATACAGCCTCAACGAGCGCGATGTAAGCATCAACTACCTGATGCACGCTCGTAAACCCGCCTAGGTAAACTTCAACTTAAGTGCCCTACCTGCCAATCTCTAACTCTGCTATAAAAGGAAAGTCATGCATGTCACCCGCAAACTATCAGGCCGTATTGTTTGACCTAGACGGTACCCTGCTCGATACCGCGCCCGACTTTACCACGTCAATAAACCTGATATTAGAGCGACACCAGCGACCAGCCCTGGCGGAAAACGATATTCGCGCCATCATCACCCACGGCTCTGCGGGGCTGCTCAGCCATGCCTTTAACTGCAATGAAGACGACGCCAATTTCGAGGCACTGCGGGAAGAATTTCTCGATATTTACTATGTACATTTGGCGCAGAAAACCTGCCTCTTCCCCGGTCTCGCAAACCTGCTCGAAGCCCTCGGCCAACGCAATATTCCCTGGGGCATCGTCACCAATAAACCACGGCGCTTTACCAGCGCGATACTTCAGAGACTCGACCTACAACCGCCACCACAGTCTGTAGTGTGCCCCGATGATGTCGAACACAATAAGCCCCACGCCGAACCCGTGTTACTGGCCTGCGAGCAACTCGGCATTGCCCCTCAGCATGCGATATTTATCGGCGACCATCTGCGCGACATCGAGTCCGGCCGCAACGCTGGCACAGCAACCATCGCCGCTGCCTTTGGCTATATTGACGCAGTTGAACGCCCCCAGGAGTGGGGAGCCGACTATCTCGTTAACGATTCCCGGCAACTCTTTGACTTGGTGATCGCCTAACATTGACGAGAACCTGTACCCACTCAACAAACAAGCCAACCTAACGAAAGACCCACACCATGAGTATTCAAGAACCTAAAGCCTATAGCCCACCGCACAAGTGCCTACAAGACAGAGTTATTCTCGTGACCGGCGCCGGCAGTGGCATTGGTCGTAGCGCGGCAATTACTTTCGCAGCCCAGGGCGCTACGGTCATTTTACTCGGGCGTACCGTCGAAAAACTTGAGGCGGTTTACGATGAAATAGAAAGTGCCGGCTCACCACTCCCCGCTATTTACCCACTCTGTCTGGAAGGCGCCACTGAACAGGACTACCAAGCTCTAGCCAGCACAATCGAGCAAGAGTTTGGTGGCTTACATGGTCTTCTCCACAACGCTGGATTACTCGGCCAGCGCACCACTATCGCCAATTATCAGACACAAATTTGGCAGCAGGTGATGCAGGTTAATCTCAACGCTCAGTTCCTGCTCACCAAAGCCCTGCTACCGCTAATGAAGACAGTAGACGATGCAGCGATTGTTTTTACCTCATCGGGTGTCGGACGCAAAGGGCGTCCCTTTTGGGGCGCCTATGCGGTGTCGAAATTTGCTACCGAAGGGCTCGCTCAAGTGCTTGCCGGCGAGCTTGATGAGGTCAGTAACATTCGCGTCAACTGCCTCAACCCGGGTGCTACCCGCACCCCCATGCGTGCCGTCGCCTACCCGGCAGAAGACCCCAGCACCCTGCTCAGCCCAGAAGATATAATGCCTGCCTACCTCTATCTGCTAGGGCCTGATAGCCGAGGCATTAGCGGGCAGTCTTTTAACGCTCAATAAGGCGCATTACAAACTAATGCGAATTAACCCAACAATCTATTCATTAACTGGAATCTACCATGAAACTAAAAACTCTCTTTTTAGCAATATTACTGAGCTCTCTTGCCGTGATCTCCTGCGCCGAGAGCTCGCCAAGTAATCTGGATAAATTTATTGGGGAATGGACAGGGGAATACATTCATAAAAATAAGAACCGGAAAGACAGCTGGATACAAACAAGGACCGCAGACGGTACGTTTAAACTCGTTTATGAAGTCTATCAATACGGTGTACTCAGTAGTACAGAGATTAACGAGGGTACCTGGTGGCTAGAGGGCGATTATTTTTACGAAAAACAAAATGGCAAGCATGACAAAGCCGATAAATATTCATTTGAGTTTATTGGCAAAGACAAAATAAAATTTACTGAAATATCCACCAACGAAAAAACCTCTGAGCTTATCGAAGGTTATTCATTTATTGATACCCGAATAAATAAATAGAACTCGCCTGACGAGCGGATTACTATCGACGAAAACACATTGCCTATTATTATTGATTCTGCGAATTTACCCCATGAACATTGCCTCGCTACTTGAAAAATCTGCACGCCGTTACCCCGAGCTCAGAGCCGTCTCCAGTGGTCTCGAGCCGCACTGTAACTACGCAACACTGGCTCAACGCGTCGCCGCCATTGCCAGCTATTTAAGAAACGAGTTGAACTGCCAACCCGGCGAGTGCATCGCGTTGGTGATGAAAAACTCACCTCAATACATCGAAGTCCTGTTTGGCGTCTTGCACGCCGGGCTGACCGCTGTGCCCGTCAACGCCAAACTTCACCGTCGAGAATTCGCCTATATTCTGGAAAATAGCGCCGCCAGCCATGTCTTTATTACCAGTGATTTCAGCGAGACTATCGGTGAAATAGCCAACACGATCGGCACATTGAAATCCTTTATCAGCGTTAACTCGGCGGCTTTTCAACAGATCTATCAATCACCACCTTTAGCGCTGCAACACTGTGAGCCCAATGCCACTGCCTGGCTGTTCTACACCAGCGGCACCACCGGCCAGCCCAAAGGCGCAATGCTCAGTCATCGCAATTTAATGGCGATGACCCAAAGTTACTTCGCCAGTGTTGACACCATTGAACCCGG
>JBFHDT010000136.1:0-6200 GCA_041584575.1 Porticoccaceae bacterium | reverse complement strand
GCATACTAGATGAGCTTCGTCGTGTGCGTAAAACTTTGCCAGAACGGGCTGGGGCTAAGCCACGTTTAGAACCTCATCATAGGCAAATACTGGCATATATAGAAAAACACGGCAGTATCACGCAACGCGAGTACGGCAGTAACTCTTCACGCAGCCTTGCCTCAAGAAAGCTGGACTTTGATAGGCTCATTAAGCTAAACCTCATTAAAGCGGCAGGTACAGGGCGTGGCACTTACTATGTGCTTGCCTCTTAGAAAAACCTTCTATTACTTACCAGCAGACAGTACCTCAATGTGAAAACCACCCCACCAACCGAATAGATTTCCCATCGTTCTCTAATACCTAATTCCGCACTATGCCTCGTAACAAAACACGGGAGCAGTAGTGTCATGACACGCCATTTCTGGCAAATAAGCAGTCTTATTATTGGTCTTTTCATTGCGCCTGCAATGTATGCAGATGTGAATGGCGAGCGCGAAGTGCTGGCCAGAATTATTCATGAACTGCAGGCCGTCGAGTCACTCATCGATAAAGCACAAGCCCAGGCCGATATAGATTCCAGAATTCGATTCGAGTATCGCTGGTTAAGTCAGGATCTTCATCAGATCAAAGACGGCATTCAATCCCATCTCAATTCACCTCGTGAACAGCCACGATCTTTCCCGCCTTTGCGCGGCGATTATCGTCGCTAGGGATTCAGCATGACACCTGCTCAAAACACAGTCTTTCAAGCCGGATCAGGTGTTGCACCTGGCGCATTACTTACCGCTATTGCCTCGGCGGTGATGGTCTTGGCTTTCGTCTGGGTTATCTGGGTCACCTTAGGCGTATTCCGTGCATGGCAGGAAGGCCAAGCCTCGATATTGGATGTGACGTGGGGCACTTTAAGGGCCTGCATTGTGCTGATGGTACTCGGTTTTTATCTGCGGTGAGGAATCAAGAAAGCCTTCATCGGGGCTCGGTATTTTATTCCGAAAAACACACTGGGACTATTCCCGCTATTTTTTAATTTATATAAAAGGGTAAAAATAATGACTAATTTATCAGCGCAAAAAAGTACTGTAGGCCCCGCTTCAATGAAGAAAAGCATTTTAAGTTTTCTAACGCTCGCCGCTCCACTACCTTTATGGGCAGCGCTGCCAACGCCCGTCGCACCCAGTACGGCACCTTCAGCAGGTGACTGGCTTGGATTGATTCAAGGCTACATCAAGGATGGCGGTCTGGTGTTGGGGCTGGCTATTGCCGTATTGGGTTTTCTCTGGATTGCTTATCTGGGCTTTGCCAAATTTAATGAAGCACGACAGGGCAAGGCCGAGTGGGCGGAGGTCGGTGTTCTGGGTATCGTCGGTGCCATTGTATTGATTTTTGCGAGTTACCTACTCACTGAAGCCGCTGGCGTTATCTAAGCGCAAAGCTGACTTCAGGATATCTGATATGTCTTACCAGCAGGAAATTATGGCGGATCGGCTCAATGCCGAACCCGCTATTTTCAGAGGCTGCTCTTCATCAGAGCTGGTCATGATCGTGGGTCTATCCATTTTAATCTGGCTGCCTTTGAGTCTTTTCTTTGCCTGGTTAATAGGCGCTGTGACTATGGGTTTTGGTCTTGCTGGGGTTGGGGTCGTTGCGACGGTAGTGGTCTGCGCGACAGTTTTCCAGCGGGTTAAACGCGGGCGTCCCGATGGTTATTACCAACAGCAGATCCAAATTCGTCTGCATGAGCTGGGGCTGCGACGCTCGCCATGGATACGCCGTGGTGGTGCATGGGATATTGGGAGGACACTCCGTGCGCCGCTATCGTTACGAGATTGATAACGTCCGCTCTCATCTTCGCTCTCTGTGGCTTGTCATTGGTTTCCAGGTATTAGTCATCGCTGCCTTATGGATAGGTTGGAGTCAGTCGCCAAAAAGCCTACGGGTACATGTGCCACCGGATCTGCGATCTGGCGCCCTATTGTCAGTTGACGAAGTACCGCCTGCCAATGTTTATGCCTTTGCGTTTTATATTTTTCAGCAACTCAATCGTTGGCCGGATAACGGCGCTAATGACTATGGCAAAGCTATTTTTCGTATATCGCCTTACCTGACGCCCCGCTATCGCACTGACTTGATTGCCGACATGGAGCTCAAGGCTCGGCGGGGTGAACTCGCCTACCGTACTCGCGGTATGCATGAGGTGCCGGGACATGGCTTTGAAGAACGTCGTGTCGATGTATTGGCACCAGATGTCTGGGTGGTATGGCTGGATCTGGATTTACTGGAATCTGTTAAGGGTATGACCGTTAAGCAAACCACCATCCGCTATCCCTTACGTATTGTGCGGCATGACATCGATCCCGAATCGAACCCCTGGGGTCTTGCGCTGGATGGCTACGAAGGTGACGGCCCTCGTCGATTGAATGCCGACGAAATTACCGCAATAAATGACGCGAATAAAAAAGGTTAAGGGTAATGAAATTATCTAAACAGCGATGTTGGCCGCATGCCATATTAGTTTTTATTTTATGCCCGTTAATGGTTCTGGCCGACAATAAAACCCTTGATACCGATCAGCTGATTGAGCGGGTTCTCTGGAAAAAGACACCGATCACTGTGACTTTAATTGTTGGCCAGGAGCGCATGGTTCATTTTCCTGACTCGGTCAGTGTTGGCATTCCTCAATCACTGACGCCGATACTGCAGAGCCAAAGTATTAACGGAACGCTATACCTTACGGCTCAACAAGCCTTTAAATCGACTCGTGTGGTTGTGCGCTCAGAACAAAGTGAGTCCATCTACGTTCTCGATATTTCGGCGAAAGAATCTAATGCACAAAATACCCACCTTCCAGCCCTGCAGGTTTTGATCGAGCATCCTTCAGAGGGTGAATCGGCACCGGGCAGTGCGATGGTGTTGTCACCTCAATGGGGTTATGTCGCCCTCACACGCTATGCCGCTCAGCAACGTTATGCGCCGGCAAGATTACTGCCGAACAAGCCTGGCATCGTTCGCATGCCCGTGACACAAACATCGTTTGAGCTGCTGATGGGTGCGCAGGTTGATGCTGTTCCCGTGGCCGCCTGGCGAGCGGGTTTACGTACTGTCACTGCGGTTAACTTGATTAATAAAACCCAGCAAGCACTCGTGCTTGATCCGCGTCAGCTGCGTGGTGCCTGGCTCACCGCGACATTTCAACACAACCGATTGTTGCCATCCGGTAATGATGCAGATTCCACTACCGTCTATCTGGTTTCCGATAGACCCTTTGAATCGTCACTGTGAGGGGCTGCTATGTCGATGGTCAGTAGTAATCGGCTCCTGCCATTATTAGCGGGTGTGGTGATGGTGCTAATGGCATTTGTGGTCGTCCAATCATGTTCTGAAGGGCAGGGCGAGACCTCTGTACTGACGGCAATTCCCCAGGCACCGGAACCGGATGCCGATACTCCCGCCGATACCATCAAAACCCTCACTGCAAATGTTAGCGCCATGACCACCGAGTCGAGAGCGCTGCGTCTGGATAACGCGGTATTAAAGCAAGAAAATCAGAGCTTGTTAAAAGACCGAAGCCAAATAGAAAACAATGTGTTTTCGCGTCTGCAAAAAACAATGCAGGCGAAAGAACTGGCAAAAAGTGAGGAAAACAATCAATCAGGTAATACTTCGATGATGTCCGCGCTGACAGCGCGTGTCGATGCTCTGGCGCAATCGCTCTCTGAGCGACAACGTTATCCTGCAGAGGCTTCCAATCCCTCTGATATACCGGTGGGCCTGGGGCTGGATGGATTAAGTTCATCGCCCCAGGGTGTAGACACTCTGGTTTGGGTTGAATCACTGGAGAAAACGGTTGGGACACCTGCTGAGGACGGCAATTTATTGAGTCGCTTTGGGCGCTCCACGAAGAACGCTTTGGCCAATGCCCAGCCTCGAGGCGAAGCTCTACTCAAGAGTGGAGCAAAGGCAATCAACAGCGCCATCCCTGTTTATACCGTGCCACGCAATGCCACCTTGATCGGATCAACGGCCATGACGGCATTAGTAGGCCGAGTGCCGGTTCAGGGCCAGGTGCATGATCCCATGCCCTTCAAGGTATTAGTGGGCAAGGATAATTTGGCGGCCAACGGTCTAAAAATACCGGGTCTACAGGGCATGGTGTGGAGTGGCACGGCCATTGGCGACTGGACTTTGTCTTGCGTGTCGGGACAGCTTGAGTCCGTCACCTTTGTTTTTGAGGATGGCACGATACAGACAATCTCCAGTGATGATGACAGCAGTGGTTCCAGTGGAACCGCCTCCCGAGGTGGCAAAGATAAATCACTGGGTTGGATATCCGATGCCCGTGGTATTCCCTGTATCAGCGGTGCGCGTAAAACCAATGCCCCTGCCTTTTTAACGCAGCGCATCGGTGCTTCGGCCATGGAGGCGGCGGCGAGTGCTGCCGCTCAGTCTGAGACCACGACCCTGTTGAGTGACGCCGGCACTGTCTCCAATACCGTCACCGGTCAAGCCGGAAAATACATTCTTGGTAAAACCCTGAGTGGTAGTAGTCAGGAAGTTGCCGAATGGCTGCGGGAGCGTCAGGCGCAAAGTTTTGACGCCATATTTGTTCCCGCTGGTATTGAGTTGGCTATTCACGTTGACCATGAACTTCTCATCGATTTTCACACCAATGGCAGGAAACTTTATCATGCAAATTCTACGAATCTTTCAACACGCACCCGGCGTGTTCCCGGTCTTGATTAGTCTGGTGATGATTGGCTGTGCCAGCTCTAAAGAATCTGTACTGCCCCAGGATGGGCCGACAATGAAAGCTATTTACGATCAGCACATGGCCAATAATCGGCTGACAAATGAGAACTCTCGAGCGACTCAGTCTTTACCGCAGACCGGCATTGAACACTATGCGGGCTTTGTGAGAGAGGCCGCGAATGAAATCGATACAGTCTTTCCCCGCTTAGCAAACCCTACGCTGGTGATGTACATCTTTCCCCATCTCTCTGGTGACGAGAGAAGCCCCGTACCAGGCTATGTCACCTCGTTCCCCTTTTATGAAAAAGTCGAGTATGCGCTTCCCGGTGAGGTACACAGTGGCTTGATAAACGATGCGACCAGTGAGCCGCTAATTAAGCCGATGAAAATAGAAGTGGAATCAATAAGGGATGAATAATAAACCCATGGACGACAGTGATTTTGATGATACCTCGTCACCTTTAATGACAGCACCGTTAACCACCGCAGCCGTAAAGCAATGCTATCAACGACCAGGCTCCTTTACCGATTTACTGCCATGGGTGGAATACCATGGGGATAGCCAAACATTTTTATTGGACGATGGCATTAGCATGGGTGCCTTGTTTGAAATCGAGCCAGTGGGCTGCGAAGCCCGCACACCTGATTTTATGGCCCACCTGCGTGATGCTATACAAACAGCCATTAACGAAGCTTTACCAGAGCTCGACGATGCGCCCTGGATCCTTCAAGTCTATGTGCAGGATGAGCCTAGTCTTTTGGGTTTTGCACAATCGTTAGCGGACTACGCGCAACCGCGTGCAAGGCCGTCGGAGTTTACCCGCCACTACCAATCTGTTATGTCTGCCCATCTCAAGGATATTTCCCGTAAGGGTGGATTGTTTGAAGATACTACGGTGACGGGTTCACGCTGGCAGGGCCAGATCCGACGCGTCAGGGTGGTGCTTTATCGTCGCTTAAAACCTCACAGCAGGCTGCCCTCTGTGATTGAAGTGGAAGAAGACCTGAATGACGTAGCTGTTAAATGGATAGCCTCCCTTGCCTCTGCGGGTGTCAAAGCGCGTCGAGCGACAGGCAAAGCCTTTTATGAATGGATGTTGTGCTGGTTCAACCCTGATCCAGAAATGGCCCAAGGTGATACGGCAAAGTTACTTGAGCTGGCACCGTATCCAGGTGATGACCACTTGCCCTTTGGTTATGACTTTGCTGAACAGCTTACCTTGTCGTTACCACAATCAGATAAAGCCACCTCAAGCTGGTTGTTCGATAACCTGCCTCACACCATCGTTTCCATTCAGAGTTTACGGCGCCCTCCGGATGTCGGCCACTTCACCGCTGAGCGTCAGGTGGGCGATCAAGTGTTCTCGCTCTTTGACCGTTTGCCAGAGCACACTATCATGGCTTTGACCCTAACCATAAAACCTCAGGACACCACGCGTAATCATATCGCGCAAATCAAACGCGCCTCGGTG
>JBFHDT010000135.1:0-6256 GCA_041584575.1 Porticoccaceae bacterium | reverse complement strand
AGCTTGAGTGATGATCTCGACAATTCCTGGGAAGTGCTCGCCGAGCCAATTCAAACAGTGATGCGCCGCTACGGTGTTCCCGAGCCTTACGAAAAACTCAAAGCCCTGACACGTGGCCAGGACATTACGCAGGCAAGTCTCAGTGTCTTTATTAAAACCCTGGAAATTCCCGAGTCGGCGAAACAAGAGTTATTAGCCATGACACCGCAAAGCTACACCGGCAATGCCGCTGATCAGGCCAGAAATATTTAGGTGTCTGAGCACGCCTTGTCTAAGCTGTCTTTATCTAAGGAGTGGTTTGCCCACTGCGGCGGGCTCGACAATTTCCTTGCCGAATACTGGCAGCGCAAACCGCTGTTAATTCGCCAGGCCCTGCCCGACTTTAGCTCTCCTCTTGAAGCCGATGAACTGGCCGGGCTGGCGCTAGAGGAAGATATTGAATCGCGGCTCATTGTTGAACGCACAACCTCGCCCTACTGGACATTGCAGTGTGGCCCTTTTGCTGGTGAAGACTTTCAAAACCTACCGCCCAGCCATTGGACACTGCTAGTACAAGCCGTCGATCAATGGGTGCCCGAGGTTCACGAGCTACTCCGTCATTTTGACTTTCTACCCCAGTGGCGAGTCGACGACATTATGCTCAGCTACGCCTCTGATCAGGGCAGTGTCGGCCCCCATTTCGACCAATATGATGTATTTTTACTGCAGGGTCAGGGTCAGCGACGTTGGCGTCTGGGTCAGTACTGCGACATTAATACGCCCTTACTAAAAGGGCCAGAACTACGCATTGTCGACAATTTTGAGCAAAGTGAAGAATGGCTGCTAGAACCCGGTGACATGCTGTATTTACCACCGGGTCTCGCCCACTGGGGCATTGCAGAGGGGGAGTGCATGACCTACTCCATCGGCTTTCGCGCTCCCAACGCAACGGAATTACTGAGCGACCTGGCCACAGAGCTCCTCTCCCAAAATACCGCCTCTGACGCGCTGGTTTACCGCGACCCCTCTCTGACGAGCGCAATGGCCAGGGGCACCATTGACGAGCGTTTTATCGATGAAGTGAGAAACCTGCTCCTGCAACAGCTGGATGACAAAGAACAGTTGGCGAAGTGGTTCGCCCGCTTTATGACCACGCGTAAGTATCCCGATCTTGAATTAGACACTGATCTTCACGATGAAGCCGAAGAAGATCGGCCTCTATTTGAAGAATTAGAGAGGGACACAGTACTATGCCGCCATCCCGCCTCTCGATTCGCCGCCCTGGCCGGCGACCCTGCAAACCTGGCGGTGGACGGAGAGCTATACCCTTGCACGCCAACCTTCGCCACAACACTGGCCGACACCCGCCGTTTTGAATTAGCGGAGTTAGGTATTCTCGATCACCGCGAAAAAGCCCTGATTGACACATTATTGCGCAATGGTAGTTTAGCCCTGCATATTTAGTTACGCTTATAATCATCGTGTAAAAAATATAGGCAGGGTCTGCCACAACAACATCCGCACATGATTTGCGCAAATAAAAACAACAAGAAACCTTGTAACTTGAAGGAATAAAAAAATGGAAAACCCTGATTTACACTACGCCTCCACCGTCATTCTCGTTCGCGATTCCGACAATGGCATTGAAATGCTGCTACAAGAGCGCAGCGGTAAATCCGAATCTTTTAGCGGCGCCTTTGTTTTTCCCGGTGGCAAAGTTGATTTACACGACGCCGATAAAGAATATGAAAACCTCTATTCCGGCCACACGGATCAGGACGCCAGTGCCGTTCTTGGCGTACCCAAATATGGCCTGGCTTACTGGATGGGCGGTATTCGTGAGGTTTTTGAAGAAGCCGGGATTTTACTCGCCTACGACAAAAGCGGGAAAATCGTTAGCTTTAATTCTCCTGCTATCAAGCAACGCTTCATCGAATATCGTGATGCTTTAAACAAGGGCGAAATGAATTTATTGGAGATTTGCCGCAAAGAACAACTCACCCTGGCCACTGATCAAATGTACTACTACAGTCACTGGGTAACACCCATCGTGATGCCACGTCGTTTTGACACCCGCTTCTTTATTTGTCGCGCTCCCGCTGAGCAAGAGCCCATTATCGATAACCACGAAGTCGTTTCACAATGCTGGATAAACCCTGACGAAGCGCTACGAAAACAGCGCGAAGAAGACTTTCAAATATTTTTTCCCACCATCAAAAACATACAGGGCTTAACGGGGCACGAACAAAGCCAAAGCCTCCTCGAGGCCGTTTCACAATTTCGCGATCTACCCAGAATTTTACCTGTTAAAGCCAAAAAAGAAGGCGCTCCACCCCTCATACCCGGCGATGAAGGTTATGTGCACCGCGAAGTTGCCACCCCACATTATTCATAGGAAGCTAGAACCATGAGCGACAAGGCGGCCTGGTATGCCCGTTTAAGCGACACAACAACTGAAGGCGAAACAAATGCCAAAAAGCCCCAGCACACATTAATTGGGCAGCTTGTTTTTAATCGCCCGGCCAATCGCAACAGCCTGACACCGGAAATGCTTGAGGCCTTGAAAGAAGCTATCACCGCTGCCAAAAATGACAGCGATATTCGCTGCCTTATTATTACCGGTACCGGGAAAAACTTTTGTGCAGGCGGTGATTTTAAAGGTGGTGCTGAAAACTCAAAAATACCTTTTAGCCAACAGGGCTTGATCGATACTTACAGTATTTGCATGGAGCTACTCAATATCACAGTGCCGGTCATTGGCGCACTTAACGGCCATGCAATTGGTGGCGGTTTTGGTGTCGCCCTACTCAGTGATATTCGTGTCGCCAACAGTACGGCCCTTTATGGTGCCAATTTCGCGCGTCTGGGCATGCACTCGGGCATGTCCCTATCCTACATGCTGCCACGCCTTATTGGCCTGGCGAAAGCCAATGAACTGATGTTTACCGGACGGCGCTTCAGCGGTAGTGAAGGTGAAAGTCTCGGTCTCTTTAACTACGCCCTACCCCCTGAACAAGTCTGGCCCAAAGCGCTTGAACTGGCTGAAGAAATCGCCGCCTGTGCACCAAACGCCGTACAATTAATGAAGCAATCCATTATTAACAACCTCGACTGGAACCCCCATTCGCGGCTAGCCAATGAGGCTCACCATCAATCGACAAGCTTTGACTCCAATGACGCGCGCGAAGGCATTGCCGCAATGATGGAGAAACGCGAACCTGTATTTACGGGCACATAATTTACAGACACATAACTTACAGAAACAAAGTTTCGACCCATATTAATTAACGGCTCACTCTTTTAATAAAAATATTACCAGTATTTGAATAACAGGATCCACACTATGAATAACACGACCGATCAAAACGACCGCCACCCCGATGGACAAATCAGCACCGAAGTACGCGGCAACATTTTTTTAATCGGCATCGACCGTCCTGAAAAATACAATGGCTTTACGCCAAAGATGTTCAGCGAACTGGCCGATGCCTACGCCGAACTAGAAAACAACAATGACCTCTGGGTAGGCGTACTTTTCGCCCACGGCAAACATTTTACGGCTGGCCTCGATTTGCCAAAATTTGCTGACGCGATGAAAAATGGCGAAGCTATTTTGCCCACTAATGGCATTGACCCCTTCTCACTCAAACCCCCTTTCCGCACTAAACCCGTGGTCGCGGCCATGAACGGTATTTGCTACACCGCCGCTATTGAGTTGATGCTAGCAACAGAAATTGTCGTCTCAGCAAAAAGTGCGCGCTATTCACAGCTTGAGGTGGGTCGCGGTGTAATGGCGGCAGCTGGTGCCACCTTCCGCATGGTTGAGCGCGCAGGTTGGGGCAACGCGATGAAGGTCTTGCTGACGGGCTATGAATTCAATGCCGAAGAAGCCCTGCGTTACAATTTTATTCAAGAAATTGTCGACGACGGTGAAGAGCTTAATCGCGCTCTGGAACTGGCAGAAGAAATTGCTAAACAGGCACCTTTGGCTGTACAAGCCACGTTGCAAAGCTCACGTGCCTACTACTTTGACAGCCCCAAAGCGGCCGTCGATGAGTTTATTCCCATCATGAAAACACTGGCCAACAGTGAAGATGCCGCCGAGGGTGTGCAGTCCTTCATCGAAAAACGTCCACCGGTCTACAAAGGCAAATAACTGTCGACTCAAACGCAGGGTAGCAATTGATTAATATCACTGACCTGGAGTAAAGACTGCTTTAGCATAGAGCCAAAGCGTAGTGCTAAAGCAGAGCCTGAGAACTGGCTCTGAAAATACGGAAAGAGTTTTATCCTCTCTCCACAAGGAGTCTAAATACGATGAAAATGCCATTCACAACAGTTATCACACTCGCAGCTTTGTCACTCAGCACCCAACTTGTCGCCAGTGAACAGAGTACTACTGTAACGGGAACTGAAAGCAATGGTGAGGCTAAAGCTCTTTATGAGAACCATTGTCTAGCCTGCCATCAACCCCACAAAGGGGGCAAGGGCCAGCATTCAGGAAAAAAATCTAATAACGACAAGCAAGCTCACGGCGATGGCGCTCACTCCAAACGCCTGGTCCCACCCATGGCAATGGTGAAAAAGCACTATCTAAAAACGTATCCCGACAGAGCGCAATTTATTGAAAAAATTTCAGACTGGGTGAAGGTCCCCGACGCCAATACAGCCATGCTCTATCATGCGGTTGAAAAATTCGGCGTCATGCCCCCACTATCCATTGATGAAGCCAGTCGTCGACAAATTGCAGGCTATATCTATGATGTACTGCCTACTGGGCACGGTAAAAAAGGCGGTTGCAAGAAGGGTGGTAAGCACTGAGGAGATAGTGTGAAAAGACAGAACACTTCAGTCAATATATGAGTTCGATGAGCTTTGCTTAGCTTCAGTGAACTTAGTTTCAATGAATTGAGAGCAAGTGCTGAATCTATACATTAACAATCCACATTGTCCTCGTTCACCGCACAAAATGGCTACTCCATAAAAAAATAACTTAATTTGGCCCGCCACAGCACCATAGCAGTTGCTCTCGGTAATAGAGTTCAACATCGTACCGGGTAAACTACCACTTACCATTGGCGCATCGAAAAAGATCATCGTAAAGACCTCAGGCCCAAAACACATTGCCATAGGGAACGATTTTACAATGCGCCCATCAAAACTGAAGTGACCTGACGGCCCACGATTAATCAACATGAAAAGGAAAGAAAAAATGAGCAATTGGTTTAAGTTAACGCTAAGGCATTTATTCGCGATTCTTGCACTGTCCTGCTCAATAACACTGTTCGCCGAGCCCGGCACTCAGAAAGCCATCTTTGCCGGCGGTTGCTTCTGGTGCATGGAACCGCCATTTGATGAGCTCGATGGCGTCGTTTCCACTACCTCTGGCTATATCGGCGGTACGGTGGTCGAACCGACTTATAAGCAAGTGTCTAGTGGTACGACGGGGCATACTGAAGCACTGCAAATTGTTTTTGATCCCAGCAAAATCACTTACGAGGAACTACTCACAACCTTCTGGCTTAACATTGACCCTGTCGACGGTGGTGGCCAGTTCTGCGATCGAGGCAGCCAGTATCGAAGCGAGATTTTTTACACCAGTGATGAACAACGTGAGCTAGCAGAAAAGAGCAAGCAACAGCTCGATGCAAGTGAGGCATTACCCGCACCCGTGCAAACGGCGGTCACTGCTGCCAGCCAATTCTATCCCGCCGAGGACTACCACCAAAACTACTATCAAAAGAACCCCAAACGTTATAAGTTTTACAGCTGGAATTGTGGCCGTAAACAACGTCTGTTACAGCTTTGGGGCAAAGCCTACGGGCAGCCATAAGGGTTAAGAGGCTTCTAGGTTAAGGCGGGCTAATTAAAGACTCTTTAATTAACGACCAGCATATCTGTCTTCATACTGCGCAGAATACGCTCTGCGGTATTGCCAATTAAAAAACCTTTTAGGCCTTTATTGGCGGCATTGCCAATCACCAGCAGGGCATCATCTTGTGAAGCCCGTTGGCTCACCACCTCTTCGACCCGCCCAGTCACCACATCAATACCCTGGGGGACGATGCCCAAATGCTTAACTAAAGCCTGGGTTTTCTTTTCAGCAATAGCCATGGTGTCAAGTAGAAAGTCCCCACTCATTGGTGCATTAACAATACCGGCGTAAACCAGAGCAGGGTCGGGTACTACACTTAAAATTTTCAGGGGCACACCTTCAGCTTTGGCCATAGCAGCGGCATTATCAAGCAGCCGTGCAGTGAGTTGCTGATGGGGCTCT
>JBFHDT010000134.1:0-6278 GCA_041584575.1 Porticoccaceae bacterium | reverse complement strand
GCTCAGTATCGGTGCGCTGGGTATGCGGGCATCCTGCAATATTTTTAAGGCTTTATCGGGATCGCCAATGGCGTCGAGCCAGTCTTGCACGGCCTGGTTGACGACATTTTTATTGGCGCCGCGAGCGGCGAGGTCGGCAAAACGAGGATCGCTGAGCATGTCTTCTCGGCCCATTGTCTTGGCCAGTTTGTCCCACTGTGCACCGAGTGCGAGAACGAATAAATAGCGCTCACCACATTTAAAAATACCCGCCGGGGTGGCTACACCGTGGCCGGCACCTGCGCGTTTAGGGATATAGGCTCCACCCGAAGCATCGTAGAGTTGCACATTCATTTCGTGGTAGCTAAAGAGAATCTCTTGCAAGCAAAGATCGAGGTGCTGCCCCTCGCCACCGCGAAAGCGATGGAAAAGTGCGGCGACGATAGCGGCATAGGCATGAGTGCCACTGGATACGTCGCCAAAGGTGAGATCGGCAAAAACGGGTGCTCGGTCGGGCTCGCCGTTCATATCGAGAATGCCGGCATAGGACTGGCCGATGTAGTCATAGCCCGGCAGTGACGCCAGGGGGCCGTCCTGGCCGAAGCAGGAAATGGAGCACATCACCAAATTCGGATTGATGGTCTTTAGGGTTGCCCAGTCCATGTTGTGGCGTTTCATGACACCGGGGCTGAAGTTTTCTACGACTACGTCGGCGTCTTTAATTAAGTCATGGCAAATCTTCTGTGCCGCGGGTTTGGCCAGATCCAAACTCATGGTCTTTTTGCCGAGATTGTGTTGCACATAAAAGGCACTACGGCCGTCCTTGTGCATGGGCAACATGCGTGCGGGGTCACCGTTTAGGGGCTCTATTTTGATGACTTCAGCGCCGTGCTCCGCCAACATTTTGGTGCAGTGGGGACCGGCGACAAAATGAGAGAAATCGATGACTTTAATGCCGTCAAACATACTTTCTGGGGCCATGGTTGGCTCCTTGATTGTCTGATTATTATTATGGAATCCACCGGCAGGTTAATAATAAGCCTGCTTTTGTGGTGTGGCTTTTGGATGCTGAACAATATCCGCACCCAAAAGCCCTTAGCGTTTAAATATTTTTTTCGCTTAACACACCTGATGTTTTCAAAGCGCTAATTTTCTCAGCGGAATAGCCTAGCTGGTCACGCAGTATTTCCTCGTTATGTTCACCGAGGAAGGGTGCCTGAAGCTCAAGCCGTTCGGGATACTGCGAGTAACGCAGCGGTGCGCCGGGGATTTTTACTTCGCCAAAGGCGCGATCTTTAACTGTTTGTACGATGCCACGCTGCTGCATATGGGGGTGGGCCATGACGTCGGGGACGCTCAGGATTGGCGCTGCAGGCACGTGGTTTTCCTGTACAAGAATGCGCACGGCCTCAGTGACATCGCTCACCGTGCTCAACCAGCGTTCGATTTCGGCGCTAATTACATCGCGGTTTTCATTGCGCACCAGCGGGTTGGCAAAGCGGGGGTCATCGGTCCAATCATCACGACCCAGCAGCTTGATCAGGTTATTCCACTGGGCGCCAATGGCGACGATAATGAGATAATCCTCCTTGCACTTGAAGAGCCCAAGGGGAGCAACGAAGGCGTGTTGATGGCCACTGCGCTGGGGCACCTGAGCGCCACCGGAGGCATCGTAAACCTGCACGTTCATTTCGTGATAGCTGAACAGGCAATCGAGCAAGGCGATATCGAGGAACTGTCCGCCGCCGCCCATGGCTTTGTGGTACAGGGCCGTAACAATCGCACCATAGGCATGAGCACCGGTGGAAATATCACCAAAAGCCATGCCAGAGAGTGCCGGGTAGCCGTCGGCTTCACCGGTCATGCCCAAAATACCGGAATAGGCCTGGCCGATGTAATCAAAGCCGGGCAGTTTTGCCAGGGGGCCTTCCTGGCCCAGGCAGGAGATAGAGCACATGATGACATCGGGGTTGACCTTGCTAACGGCGTCCCAGTCCATGTTGAATTTTTTCATTACGCCGGGGGTGAAATTCTCAATTACCACGTCGACGGTTTTAATCAATTCGTGGCAAATCTCTTGTCCCTCTGCGGTGCGCAGGTCGAGGCAGAGGTTTTTCTTGCCGCGATTATGTTGGATGAAATAGCCGCTGCGACCTTCTTTGATGATCGGTAAATGACGCGCGGCATCACCAACTTGGGCTTCTACTTTTATCACCTCAGCACCGGCTTCGGCCATTAAGCGGGTGCAGTGTGGGCCGGCCACAAAGTGCGAAAAATCGAGAACTTTGACACCGTCGAGAACGTGCTTTCTTGTCATGGGGTATGCCCTTATATTTTTGAACCGGGATGCTTTCCAACTGGCTCAGATCAATGAATGTGCTTTATTTAACTATCGCTGCGTTGTCTGTTGCGGCTTTACTCTTATAATTTGCGGCTCATTTGTAGCGCAAAGTGCTACAAAATGCCAGCTTATTGACCGTGCGCTTTTTGTTGTAATGTGGAAGGCTGTTGTTATTAACGATAATTGAAAGGATGAAATTTAATGGCAGTAGTTTACGGCGATGGCGATGCTTCATTTCAGGCGGCCGGTGGCCAGGCGGGGATTCAGCGCTTGGTGGATCGTTTCTACGACTATATGGATAGCCTGCCAGAGGCGGCGGCGATTCGTGCCATGCACCCCAGGGATCTTGCGCTTACTCGGGATAAATTATATTGCTTTCTCTGTGGTTGGCTCGGTGGTGAGAAACTGTTTGCCCCGAAATACGGGCCGATTATTATCCCCCGCGCCCATGAACATCTGGATATTGGCGAATCTGAGCGGGATGCATGGTTGCTGTGCATGGAAAAAGCCCTCGCCGAACAGCCCTGCGCCGAAGATTTTAAAGCCTATTTAATGCGTGAGCTTTTTGTGCCCGCCGAGCGCTGTCGTATCTTGAGTCAGCGTCGAATACAAGCCGAGCAAGCGGGGCAGTAGGGGGCTGTTTTAGGTTTTATCGATTCCCATTAAATCTTTTACCGCAGACTTCATGATTTTACCGTTAGCATTGCGGGGTAAAGATTCGTGATGTTGCTCAATATGCACCGGTGTTTTGAACGCGGCGATTTGGCCGGCGACATGGGATTGTAGTTCCTGCGGTTTGAAGCTGGCTCCCGGGCGTAATTGCACCATGGCGCCGACTTCCTCTCCGAGCACAGGGTGGGGTATGCCAACCACCGCTGCGTCAATCACATCGGGATGATTAAACAGTGCATTCTCTACCTCAATGCAGTAAATATTTTCACCGCCGCGCAGCAGCATATCTTTAATGCGGTCGACCACATATAAAAAACCCTCTTCATCGACATAGCCTAAATCGCCGGTATGAAGCCAGCCATCGATAATGGTCTTGGCAGTGGCTTCGGGATTATTCCAGTAACCTTTGATGACTTGCGGGCCTTTGATGCAGATTTCACCGATGTCCCCAGCGGGGCACTCACGACCATCGCTCGCTAATATTTTGATCTGGCAAATGGGGGCGGCCTGGCCGACACTTTCGGGTCGGGCGATGTAATCTTCGGCTACATTCACTGTACTTAAAGCACTGGTTTCAGTCAGCCCATATCCATTGCTGGCATTTGAGTTCGGGAAAGCTGTTTTAACTCGCGCCGCAAGTTCTGGTGCGGGCGGTGCACCACCAAATAAAATGGTGCGAATGCTTGAGGTGTCGTGGTCGGCGAGAATGGGTGACTCCAGTACCTGCAGGGGCATGGATGGTACGCCGCCAAATGCATTAAGTTTTTCTTTTTCAATTAAACGAATGGCATCCTCGGCATTCCATTTGTACATAAAAACAATTTTGCTGCCCATTATGGTACTGCCACAGAGCATCGCTAAGGAGCCAGTGACGTGAAACAGAGGCGCACTGATTAACTGGCCGATTTGCTCAGTGGGGACGGTGGGTTCCCGGCCGTAACGGTATTCGGTGCGCACTCGTAAATAGACACCACTAAGTTGGTTGCTGCAAATATTTCGATGGGTGTTGATCGCACCCTTGGGTCTGCCGGTGGTACCTGAGGTGTAAAAAATGCTGGCGTTATCATCCGGGTCAATCGCTATATCGGGCATGCTTTGGCCGCTATTCAGGGCTGCCATCAATGTGCTGAATTCTTCTACACTGGCGAGAGGGGTATCGTCACTTCTGACTTTAACGATGTGCTCGAGTGTTGGGATGTGAGTGTTGGTCAGCATCTCCGCCCGTTGTAGATCGGTGAAGACTAGCCTTGCGCCACTGTGCTGGAGTGCGTATTCAAGTTCTGCTCTCGTCCACCAGGCATTGAGCGGCACAATGACTGCCCCGATAGAGACCGTTGCCCAAAAGATCACCGGCCACTCGGGGTAGTTGCGCATGGCCAGGGCAATGCGATCCCCTTTTTTAATGCCGTAATCTTCGATCATCGCGTGGCCTAGCGTTACCACCTGTTGATAGTGCTGTTCATAACTCAGGCGTTGCTTTTCATAAACCAGGTAGTCGCGCTCGGCAAATTGCCGGCAGTGTTCAACAATCGCCCGCAGGTGGGGAAAGGCATTTTTCCAAACGCCAGTAGTCCTGCCACGAATCTCAACCTCTTCAATTTCAAAGAGTGAACCGGGGGCGGTAAGCTTTTCGTCGAGAAGAGAGAAGTCAATGGCCATAGTGCGTTCGGCTTTTTATGGATTCCTGAGTTCAAGTAATAAGAGGTAAATGCAGCAGTACTTGTTTTTAGTCCAGCATAATTGAGTGCTTGGACTAAGACAAACTTAAGGGTGGGAGGGTTATGTTTGCGTTTGTATTATTCTGGGGTGCAGTGGATGCTTTACATTAAGTTCTTATAACGTTGAGTGCAGATAGACTTTGTGAGTAGAGGGAAAGGATACAGGTAGAGACGTAGCGGATTGTCGCGAGTTATCCAAATACTTCGGCGCTTTGATTAAAGGCGATTAAATTTAAGACGAAAAAAAACCTTTAAGAGAGTATCTTAAAGGTTTTTTCTATATTTGGCTCCGCCTGCTGGGCTCGAACCAGCGACCCAATGATTAACAGTCATTTGCTCTACCAACTGAGCTAAGGCGGAACTGCAAAAGCGGCGCCATGATATAGTCGGGTCTGGGGTCAGTCAAGCGTTCCTTGAGCTTTATTGGCGACTTATTGCATTTATTATATGACAGGCCATTAAACAGTCCCATGGGTACAGTGAGTTCGATTTCTTCGCAGACAAAACATTTTGAAGTTGTTAGCCCCTTTCAGCCTGCAGGCGATCAGCCAGAGGCTATTAAACAATTAGTTGCAGGACTAGAAGCAGGGCTTGCCGGCCTCACTTTGCTGGGGGTCACGGGCTCGGGTAAAACCTTTACCGTTGCTAAGGTGATTGAGGAGTTACAGCGACCGACCATTGTTATGGCTCACAATAAAACCCTGGCGGCGCAGCTCTATGGTGAGATGAAGGAATTCTTCCCGAAAAACTCGGTGGAGTATTTTGTGTCTTACTATGACTACTATCAGCCCGAAGCTTATGTGCCAGCTTCTAACACCTTTATAGAGAAGGATGCTTCGGTCAATCAACACATTGAGCAAATGCGCCTGTCGGCTACCAAGGCTCTGATGGAGCGTCGCGATGTCATCGTGGTGGCGACGGTGTCTGCGATTTATGGGCTCGGTGATCCAGATTCCTATTTAAAGATGCTACTGCACGTGGTACGCGGCGACATTATCGACCAGCGTAGTATTCTACGGCGCCTCGCCGAACTGCAATACACCCGCAATGACATTGCTTTCGAACGCTCCAATTATCGAGTGCGCGGCGATGTGATTGATATATTTCCTGCTGATTCGGAAAAGGATGCAGTGCGTATCGAGTTGTTTGACGAAGAGGTGGAGAACATTTCCCTCTTTGATCCACTTACCGGTGAGGTGTTGCAGCGCCTGCCTAGGGTGACGGTGTATCCAAAATCCCACTATGTGACGCCGCGCTCAACCATTATGGATGCGGTCGAGGATATCAAGGTGGAGCTGCATGAGCGTCTGGAGCAATTGCGCAGTAACGACAAGTTGGTGGAGGCTCAGCGATTGGCCGAGCGCACACGCTACGACATAGAAATGATGCAGGAGCTGGGTTATTGCTCGGGCATTGAGAATTACAGTCGCTATCTATCGGGTCGAGAACCTGGTGGTGCGCCGCCGACTCTGTTTGATTATCTACCAGATGATGCGCTGTTAGTCGTCGACGAATCCCATGTTTCCGTGCCTCAGATTGGCGGCATGTACAAGGGCGATCGGTCGCGC
>JBFHDT010000133.1:0-6330 GCA_041584575.1 Porticoccaceae bacterium | reverse complement strand
GCCGTGGGCTTTTTCTTCGACAGTGCCGGTGCGCGCAAAAACCAGACAAAGGTCGGCTTGTTGGGCCATTGAAATAGAGGTCTTTTCGCCGTTGAGCAGATAGAAATTACCATCTTCGCTGGTATTGAACGTTGCTTTTAGCGAAACCCCTGCTGCATCTGAGCCACCGCGTGGTTCTGTGAGGCCGATACAGGCAATAGCTTCACCATTACAGATGCGCGGCATAACTTCTCCAATAACCTCTGGCTGGGCGTGACTAAGAATACAGTTGCCGACAAGGGATGCGTTGATTGGTACATAGGCAATATTCATATCACCTGCTGCAATGGCCTCGGTAATCAAGCCGGATGCCAGGGCGTCAAGTCCGCTACCGCCGTATTCTTCAGGTGCTTCTGGAGCGATGAAACCGAGCCGGCCCATGTCGCCTATCAAGGATCGATTAAAGGCACCGGCTTTGTCACCGGCTTTATATTCGGGGGCGAGTTTGTCAGTGGCAAAACGCTGCGCGCTATCGATGAGTGATTGTTGAAGATCAGTGAGCCCGAAATCCATAGTGAAGTCCTGGTTTATGGTGTGCTTGAATATTGCTGGAGCTGCTTTCGGTGTTTCGCTTCGTTCTTATTTTTAACGTTGACTCACATCATAAAAACCACCGCCGACAAGTGTCAACATTTGCCTAGATAAGGTATATTAGCGGCCAATAAGAATAACATGATGATTAAATCTTATTCGGAACACATAATATATGGCAGACACTGACGAGTTAAGCTCAGACATTCCCCTAAAGCTGTTTTTTCGCCTATATCAGGCGATGAACCTTTCATTGCGCCGAGTGGCTCAAGTACTGAACGAGTTTGATATGAGTGCTCAGCAGTGGTCGATTCTCGATTCCCTAACCCGACCCGGTTACGAGAATGGCATGACGGTGAATGGCTTGGTTGAATATTTAATGGTCAGCCGGCAGAGTCTCAATGGTGTGCTGCGGCGTATGGAAGAGTCAGGCTATATTGAACGAGTGGTAAACCCTGATGATTTGCGCTCTCGACAGATTCGCCTTACACCCTATGGCCGAGAAGTCTGTAAAAAGGTCGAGCCCAAAGTAAAAAAGTTTTACCATGATAGCGTGCGTCATATGACAGAGGAAGAGAGGGTGAATAGCCTCAATCTGCTCAATCAAATTCTGGGTAATATGCGTAAAAAGTAGCGCCTGTTTTTGCATGCTCTGTTCAATCCATCTCTGAACTCCTCGTTTTTGGTTTTGATCAATGAATACTCCTGTTGACGATAGTCAGTGGATGGCTCGCGCCATGGTTCTGGCGCAGCGTGCTGAGTCTGCTGGCGAAGTTCCTGTCGGTGCTGTGCTGGTGGTTGATGGGGCGATAGTCGGCGAGGGCTGGAACTGCCCCATAGGTGCTTGCGATCCCACCGCCCATGCCGAGATACAAGCCCTTCGGTCAGCTGCGAAAGCTTGTGATAATTATCGTCTCCCCAAATCAACACTCTATGTCACCCTCGAACCCTGCGCTATGTGTCTGGGTGCGATGATTCACGCGCGGGTTGAGCGTCTTGTTTTTGCAGCCTACGAGCCTCGAGCCGGCGCGGTGGTTAGCCAATTACAACTTCTAGAAAAATCATCTTTTAATCACCACATTGAATGGCTTGGCGGGGTAATGCTGGAAGAAAGTAGTGCTCTATTGAAAGCGTTCTTTCGCCGCCGCCGGGGTAAGCATTAAAAACCGGGCGCGAAGTCTATGATTGACTATCGATGGCTTATTTAGCGGGACTGATTTTGCAGCGACCAATTTTATAGCGACCAATTTTATAGCGACAAAGGCAGGCTAGTGGGCGCTAGACTTGAGCTTGAAGAACTGGGCATTGTCTCGGGCATTGCCTCGCGTTGAGCCTGTGCTATGCGCTCCTTTTCAATATAATGCCAGCGCAAGATGGAGTGAAAGTGGCGAATATTCTGCACGTATTTCACCGGCTCTCGGCCTCGAGCAAAACCGTGACGCACAGTGCTATAGTATTTTTTCTGTTGCAACAGCGGTAGATATTTGCGGATATCTTGCCAACGATCTGGATCGTCACCATGCCGCTCAGTGAGTACTCGAGCGTCTTCTAAATGACCGTAGCCGATGTTGTAAGCGGCAAGTGCTAGCCAGGTGCGATCCGGTTCGACGATGTCTTTGGGTATGCGTTTTTTTACCTGCAACAAATATTCTGTGCCACCGCGTAGGCTTTGTTCAGGGTCAAGACGGTTACTGACACCCACCTCCTTCGCCGTATTCAGTGTCAGCATCATCAACCCGCGCACCCCGGTGGGCGATTTCGCGCGGGGGTTCCAGTGAGACTCTTGGTACGCGATGGCGGCGAGTAGTTGCCAGTCCATTTGGTATTGTTCTGCCGTTTTTTTAAACAAAGCCTCGAAATCACCGAGTCGACTCTTGATTCGGTGACGAAATAGTTGTGAGCCGCCAACACTGAAATTATCCGTGTGGCCAAAAAAACGATTCTGTAACTCTTGTAGTTCACCGCTCGCCGCGTAGCTTGTGAGAAAACGATTGGCAGCTTTGAGCAGGCTACCGTCACCATGCGCGGGGAATACCCAGGCAATGGGTTGAGCATCAGATATGTCAAACGCCTGGCGAGCCCGTGGGTAGAGGCTGCGATTGACAGCAAACGCAGAAGAGTCAACCACTGCGTAGTCGGCCTCGCCATCGTGGACCATCTGCATTAATTCGAGCATTTCGCTATCGGCCAGTACTTCCCATTGTAAGTCTGGGTAGCTGTCGGCTTTCAATTTTTGTAACCGCTCGATATGGGAGCTGTGGCGCAGCACTACCAAACGCCCGCCGTTAAGGTCATTTAAATTTTTGGGTCGACGGTGCCCGAGCCGGTAAACCAAGGTTTGGCGAGCAGTGGTGTAGGGTTTCGTAAAGCGCACCACCTGCTGACGTTCTTTGGTGGCGGTAAGGCCAGCGGCGGCAAAATGTCCTTTGGGGCCACCTACCGCGTTGAATATGGAGCCAAGGTCGTCCATTACGTGGATCTCTAGCTGAACATTGAGTTGCTTCGCGAACTGTTTGGCTAATAGATACTCGAAACCATTGTCACCTTTAGCATCGTGAAAATAGGTGGTTGGGCCAAACATTGTTATGACTCGGAGCACTCCTTGGTCTAATACCGACTCAAGTGTTGTCACTGAGCGGCTCGTGCTTAAGATAAGACAAAACCAGAGCAGGGCTAGAATCAGGCCGAATCTGTACAGGCGTCGTTTCACGGGTATCAAAGTAAAATTCATTACTGCGTCAGGCTAGACCTTCCGATAAGAGAATGGGGTGATTCTAGCATCTTGTTAAAAGCCTTAAACGCGAGAGGGCTTGCAGAGTGATGGAGTCGATATTGTTGCCCTAATTGTTGACCTATGAGTTCAAGCTAGGGGGCCATATATCCCGCTATTTATAGCCAGATTTCAGAAACCGTCAGTATGCATTAGGCAGGTTGTTAGGGCTTTTGCGTATTTACTAATATGACTATCAGGTCAATAATAGTCATTGTATGTTACCGGTCGGACACTTATTCTGCCGCATTGGTAGATCTTCATGTGCCGCTTACACCCAGTGAGTAGTAATATTAGGCACTTGCAAGACTTAAATAGGTGTTAAGGCTAATTCGGATAATTAGGAGTTAGGAGGCAGCGTGGATTTCACAATAACTGAAGAACAGCAGATGATTCACGAGTATGGCAAAAGTCTCAGTAAGACTTACGACCGTGCTTACTGGATGGAAAATGCGGCCATTCACCGCTTTCCCGAAGAAATGTACCAACAAGTTGCCGATGATGGCTTTCTTGGCACCATGGTGCCCGAGGCCTTTGGCGGCGCCGGCTTAGGCATGTTAGAAATGCTCCTCTTTCAGGAGGGCATAGCCAATGAAGGGATACCACTTTTAAGTTTGGTGGTCGGTGCCTGTATGACGATGTCTGTGCTTGCAGAACATGGCAGTGATGAACAGCGTAACAATTATCTACCCGCAGCCTGCAAGGGCGATATTCGCTTTTGTTTTGCCATCACTGAAGCCGATGCCGGCACGAATACTATTAATATCGGTACCCTTGCCAAACCGACCGGGCAGGGCGGCTTTAAATTGAGTGGCAATAAAACTTACATTACCGATGCCGCCGAATCCGACTATGCTCTGGTGGTGGCGCGTACCACACCGTTGAGTGAAGCCAAGCGTAAGACAGACGGTTTCACGCTGTTTATTGTGCCTACCAAGGCCAAAGGTGTAGAAATGCAGTCCATTCCCGTCAGCATCGCCCTGCCCGAATTACAATATCAAGTGTTTTTTGATGAGGTGGAATTGGGGCCGGAGAATGTGCTTGGCGAAATCGGCAAGGGTTTTAATATTCTTTTCGATTCCCTCAACCCTGAGCGTATTCTCGGCGGTGCTATTTGCACGGGTATAGGCCGTTTCGCTATGGACAAAGCGGTTGCCTATGCGAATGATAGAGTGGTTTTTAATGGCCCTATCGGTGCTTATCAGGCGTTACAGCATCCATTGGCGAAGGCCAAGACTGAAGTTGAAATGGCATCGTTAATGGCGCGCAAAGCGGCCTGGTTGTTTGACCAGGGCAAGCCCTGTGGCGCAGAGGCCAATATGGCCAAACTGGCAGCCTCTGAGGCGGGTATTAAAGCGGTGGATGCCTCACTGCAATGTTTTGGTGGTAATGGCTTTACCAAAGAATACGGAATTTTTGATCTCTACCCGTTGGTGCGTTTAACGAAAACTGCACCCATTAATAATGAAATGATCCACAATTATATTGCTGAACACGTGATGGGCTTGCCACGTTCCTACTAGATGCAGAGAGCAACGCCAACACTTAATGACCCACCGAACGGAGTGTAGACGATGGATTTTTCCCTGAGCGAAGAACAGCAAATGATTTATGGCTATGGTGCTAATTTAGCCAAAACCTTTGACCGTAAACATTGGCTTGAATACGCTGACAAGGCACGTTTCCCCTCGGACATGTATCAGCAGGTTGCCGAGGATGGTTTCGTCGGCGTTATGGTGCCCGAGGCTTACGGTGGCTCTGGCCTGGGCATGATGGAAATGGGGCTGTTAAATGAGGGGCTTGCAGAGCAGGGCATCCCACTACTCAGCTTGGTGATTGGCGCGACCATGGGCTTGAGTCTGATAGCTAGCTTCGGTACAGAAGAACAAAAACAACAGTATTTACCCGACGCCTGTAGTGGTAAAACACGCTTTTGCTTTGCTATCACTGAACCGAATGCAGGCACTAACACCATCAAAACCAACACGATCGCCAAGGCGACAAGTGATGGCCGCTTTAAAATTAATGGCGCAAAGTACTTTATTACCGATGCCGCTGAGTCAGACTACATGCTGGTGGTCACGCGCACGACACCTCACACTGAAGTTGAACGTAGCACCGACGGTTTTACTCTGTTTATTGTGCCAACCAAGGCCAAGGGTGTAGAGATGCATCCGATACCAGTGAGCATCAAAATTCCCGAGGTTCAGTATCAGGTATTCTTTGATGATGTCGATGTCGGCCCCGAACATGTACTAGGCGAAGTGGGTAAAGGCTTTAGAGTCTTATTCGACGCATTAAATCCTGAACGTATTTTGGTGGGCTTCATTTGTGCAGGCTTAGGTCGTTATGCCATGAATCGGGCTGTTGAGTACGCCAATGAACGCGTGGTCTTTAATGGTCCCATTGGTGCTTACCAGGCTTTACAACACCCCTTGGCAAAAGCCAAAACAGAAATTGAGTTGGCTAGTTTAATGGCGAAAAAAGCGGCCTGGTTATTTGATAAAGGCGAAGCCTGCGGTGGTGAATCTAATATGGCCAAGTTTGCCGCTGCCGAAGCAGCTTGTCATGCTATCGATGCTTCGTTGCAATGTTTTGGTGGCAATGGGTTTACCAAAGAATACGGTATTTTTGACCTCTATCCACTGGCACGCCTACTTAAAACAATCCCCCTGAATAATGAAATGGTACTCAATTATGTTGCCGAGTATGTACTCGGCTTGCCCCGTAGTTATTGATCGTAAAATACACACTGGAGAGTTGATCAATGGATTTTAATTTATCCGACGAACATAAAATGATTTACGAATACGGTAATAGCCTCGCTAAAACCTATGACCGTAAATATTGGATGGAATGTGCCGAGCGACGCGCTTTCCCAAAAGAACTTTACCAGCAATCTGCCGCTGATGGTTTTGTCGGCACTATGGCCCCTGAGGCCTACGGTGGTGCCGGCCTGGGTATGCTCGAAATGGAGCTGTTTACTGAGG
>JBFHDT010000132.1:0-6348 GCA_041584575.1 Porticoccaceae bacterium | reverse complement strand
GATGTGCGTTTTATCGCCCACCTCGACCTGCCGAAAAGCCTCGAAGCCTATTATCAGGAAACGGGCCGTGCCGGGCGCGACGGCCAACCTGCCACCGCGTGGATGGTCTACGGCCTGCAAGATGTGATTAAGCTACGACAAATGCTCGATGACTCCAATGGCAACGACGAGCACAAACGCATCGAGCGGCATCGCCTTGACGCCATGCTTGGGCTGTGTGAAATCACCAGCTGCCGCCGCCACGCCCTGCTCCACTACTTTGGTGACGATGCTACCGAGCACTGTGGCAATTGCGACACCTGTCTGACACCGCCTGAATTGTGGGACGGCACCGTGGCCGCGCAAAAAGCCCTGTCCACGGTGTATCGCACCGAACAGCGCTTTGGCGTCAATCACCTGGTCGATGTGCTATTGGGTAAAGAGAACGACAGAATGACGCAGTTCGGCCATCAGCAAATATCGACCTACGGCATCGGTAAAGAACTCGACACCAATCAATGGCGTTCGGTGTTTCGCCAGTTAGTTGCCCGTGGGTTTTTGAGTGTCGATGTCAGTGGTTTTGGGGGCTTGCGCCTGGCTGAAAAAGCTCGCCCCCTATTGCGCGGTGAAGAGACAATATCACTGCGTCGCGAAGCCAAAGAAAGTGCCCTACAAGCCAGTGGCACTCGCAAAGCGCGCAACAAACACAATATCGCCGAAGCAGATAAAGCACTGTGGGAAGCCCTGCGCCAGTGTCGAAAAGCCTTGGCCGACGAACAATCGGTGCCGCCCTATGTGATTTTCCACGATGCCACCTTGATGGAAATGCTCAGTCATCGACCTATCAATGGGCAACAAATGCTCGACATCAGCGGTGTCGGTGCCGCGAAAATGGAACGCTACGGCGATGCCTTTATCGAGGTTATCCGCGAGCACGAACAAGGCCCGGATACATCGCCTCAACAAGCACAAGAAAACGAACAGCACGAAGTACTCGCCCTGTGTCGCACCGGTATGAGTGCCGAGCAAATCGTTCAACAACGTGGTCTCTCGGAACAACAACTCTATCATCACCTTGCCAAGCTGATTGAGGAAGGCAGCCTTGAGGGCGACGAAGTACTCAGCGGTCTCGCTGAACTCAGTCCTAACGATATCGCCAATATAGAAGATGCCCTGCTGGCTCAAGATGACCTGGCTGAGCAGCGTTTTTCCTATCGCGCTAGCAGTGAATTACTGAATGGAGCCTTTAGCAAAGGGATACTGCAATGCGTTAGAGCGGCAATTTTAGTCAGCTCTTAATTGGCAATAAATCTGCAGAATAACTAAAGGCGCTGAAGCCCTCACATAATTTCTCTTAAAATTACCTACAAATATAGCCACTCATAAATATAATCACCCACAAAAAAAGCGAGCCCGTAAGCTCGCTTTTTTAAAGACACATTCAAAAAAATTTAAAGACACTTTCAAAAACACTGCTAAAAAGTCTAGACAATGCCTCGCTCAATGACGGCTGTTAAATAGCCAAATTAAGCATTGGCCCTTAATGCTCTACCCAGGGTTTGGGTACCCAAAGCTGGGGTATAAGTGCTGGCATCTTCCCAGACACGTACACCCTTAATGTAAACCTGCTCCACCACGCCGTCGGTGCGGTTAACCAGCACATCCTGGCCAAACAGATCGTGGTATATTTTCTGGCGGCTGTCGTTCATATCGTGCTTCTTCAACTCTTCGGGGTTAATCAACACAATGTCCGCCTGAGCGCCCGGCTCAATCGAACCAACATCCAGATTAAAGAATTCGGCAGCCTCGCGGGTTAAACGGTGTACCGCATGAGCCACGCGCATATCACCCCGTTTTTGCGCAATACGCAGGGTACCAAGATTGCCGTCGTAGAAAGACAGGTTGGTCAAATGAGCACCGGAGTCGTTAAAACCCGGCAGCGCATTAGGATCAAACAGAATTTCTTCAACAATATCTTCATCGAGGTTAGCCACATCAAACCACCAGCGAAAACCCATGTCGTAAAGGCGCATACCCTGCAACCAGAATTCTTTTTGGTCATCTGTTTCAGCCGGAAACTTGGCAAATTCCTCAGCCTCGGCCGCGTCTTTTGCACCCTCTTTGCCGCCACTGGCATGGAACTTGGCGAGCCGACGCATCACAGTCGCCAGAGAGTCTCCATCCCAGCTGGGCACAGCACAATCGGAAAAATACATTTTTTCAAAATCCATCTGAAAAGTAGCGGCATCTTTATTGCCACCCAGCTTGGTCAAATCGACGTCTGTTGCCGTCATGCGTTTCCAGTCGGCATCAAAGCGGGCCAGCCAACCGGGGTCATTAAACAGCTTTTGACGCTCCTCGGGCTGGTCAACTTCACAGGCAATGATTTCACGAGTTGACTCCAGCTCTTCAAACACTGGGGAAATCATGCCGTCGGAAAACATGCGAAAACCGCCACCGAGGGCCTGAAAATGGATTTTACCGCCCAGTAATTTCGAATTAATCACCTTGCCCAAATTGAGCATTTTCTTCCAGACACCGGGAATGGAAACAAAATCAACAGCGGTCAACGCTGAGATTTTCAAGGGCTTGCCGCGAAAACGGGCACAGGACCAGAAGAAACGCTTTAGCGTGCGTACCATTTTTTCCCCGTCGGGGTTAGTCTGCCAAATGCCTCCCTTTTTGCGCACGACTTCCAACATTGGACGCAGTTCATCATCTTCAGCAAAGTGCGTGGGTATGCGCTTGTTCTTATTCGGCTCATTGGCCATGTAATGGAAAACAATCTGGTCGGTGGATAAGCCCATGTAACCCTGGCTCATACAATCGCTCATAATGGTCTGCATTTGTTTCTTTTCGGCATCGGTAGAGGGGCGACTAATAGAATCATTAGTACCCATTACTTCAATGCGTAACATTGAGTTAGGCACAAAAGCGGCGACGTTGGGGCCCAGGGGCAGGTCGGAAAAGTGATCCATATAATCTGCGGTATTATCCCAGGTGATCTTCTCAATGCACTGGCGCAGCACCTTCTTCGGCATGTTTTCCACACGGGTAAAACAGTCGACAATCGGGCTTTCACCATTTTTTTCCTGGGACCCGAAGGCCACTCCCAGAGAGCAATTGCCCAGCAATACGGTGGTGGTGCCATGCCGCACCGCCTCACCTAACCCAGGATTTACCTCAACCTCTAAATCCAGGTGAGTGTGAATATCAAGGAGACCGGGCGTCAACCACATGCCCGTTGCATCCACTACTTCCCCTACGCTTTCGAACTGCAAGTTGGCACCGCGCTTGAGAACCTTGCCATTGAGAATGGCCAGATCTTCAGTTACGGGTGCATTACCGCTTCCGTCAAAAACGAGGGCATTTTTTATTAATACATCACAAGTATTTTGTTGTGTCATAGTATTTCTGCCGTCACTGATATAAAGCTTTGATTTTGCCGCAATACATTGACATAAATCAACAGCTTAAGGGCAACAAAAATAGGGTTTTTATGATTTTAAACCATGATAAAACTTAAAAAGTCACAATCAAAAACCCTGCAAGCCTTTGATAATAAAGTTATTTTTATCTATCATAAAACACAATTACAAGCTATTGCTACGGCCTAAAGTCAATATAATTAATCGTGACCACTAGAAACAAAAGAATAATAAAGGCTGTAGCGGAGAATAATTTCCCGTTTAAAAAGCAATAAGAAGAGAGTGAATGAGTGGAGGAAAAACACAACGAAGAGAATTACCTGAGCGAACAAACGCCCAGGTAATCAATACGATTTAAGCGAAGCGCACCACGGCATGACCCGGGATGGTCACCTCGCCTTCGCCATTTTGCAAATACAGGCTGACTTTGACTTCTTTAGTTTGCTCATTTTTTTCTTCGACCTTACCACCCGCTGTCATGGTTTCGCCGAGCATAGCGGCACGACGGTTGGTATAACCGAAAGACACCAATGTAGCGTCGTCACCAATCCAGTCAGTGACGACCTGGCCAATCCAGTCGCCCTGTAGGGGACCATCGAGAACAATACCCGGATAACCTTCCTCTTCCGTAGCATAGGCATGATCAAAGTGAATACGATGGGGGTTCCAGATCGCTGCGTTATACATAAATAATTGCACAATGTTCGCCGTGTGATCACGGCTGGGCAGTGCGTCACCCACGTTTATAGCGTCAAAATTCAGCATAAATCACCTCGCAATCAAAGATGTGGTTTCATTCAATACCGGCTCACCAGCCTCGGTTTCAACTACCACCTCGGTAACCACAAAAATCAGTGGCCCAGTGCGGCCCTCTTTTTCGTAGAGGTCTTTAAGCTTGCGAGTGACCACTAATTTATCGCCAGCATGAATTGGACGATGATAAACCGTGTCTGAGCTACCGGCCATCAAGCGTTTGAGGGGCAATTCGGGGATCAGTTTATCTTCGGCAATACCGTCTTTACGCAGCTCATCAACGGGTAGTATTTCCATTGCGTAGCCGAAGTGAAAAAGGGGCGGGGCGACATCACCATCAAGATATTTCTTTGCTTTTTGGCCGGTAGATACTGCGTATTTACGCAGATCACGGCGCGTCACCTCCACGTGAATGGAAGGGCTAGCCTGACCAATGCAGGCTTTAATTTCGGGGGTTAATAATTCAGCCATCGTACTTTCCTGTGCAAAAAATTATGCGAAACTCGGTGTGGTACATGTATGACGTAGACGTCAGACAAATCGCGATTAATTCACGCCCTGCATGATTTTAATATCGGGAGCAGCGCCGAGAAATTCACCTAAACGGCCACCCAACTCCTGAAAGTGAGGTGTTTTACCATGGGCATCGAAAGCTGCCTGGTCGGTATATTGCTCCATCATGACGTAAACAGTCGCGTCATCGGTTTTGTGCAACTCATAGAAAGTACAATCCGGCTCTTTCGCTTTAACCTGAGTTGCCAAATCGCGCATCAGCGCCTCAAAGCCTTCCTGTTTACCCTCTTGAATAGTTAGTGTTGCGATAACTCCCAACATAAAAATATCCTCTTATTAAGTGTTTTTGTGATTGAGCACTATACGTCAAGCTATTGCCAGAAAGTATCGTCTGGGTAAAAAATGCATGACCCCCGCGTCACCGACAAAAAATTGTTATTTACAGTGTATAAAATAGTCTGAGAAAAACTTGGCAGTTATTGCGTCGCTGGCTAAGCTTAATGTCACTCTAAAAATGAGAGGGTTACTACTTCAATGCCGGTATTTGATTCCCAGGGTGTAGAAATTTGTTACGAACGCTGGGGCACTGGCGACCCGGTGATACTTGCCCACGGCTTTGCCGCTAACCGTCGCCAGGCCTGGCTGGCGGCCGACTGGCAGGGTACGCTAATGCAGGCCGGTCGCGAGGCGATACTGTTTGATCAACGTGGTCACGGCGAAAGCCAAAAATGCTATGCCAGTGAGGACTACGCCATCGACACCATGGCTGGTGATTTACTGCGCTTAATGGACCACCTCGATATTGCCAAAGCACCTGTTATCAGCCACTCCATGGGCGCGCGCATTACTCTACATTTAATACTACACCACAGTGATAGACTATCGGCAGCGGTGTTGATCGGCGTTGGTGAAAGTTTGTTACTAGAGCAACGTGACCCCGAAATCATGGCCCAGGCCCTGCTCAGTGACGAGCCCTGGGCTATAGAAGATCAGGCCGCGGCCTCATTTCGCGCCTTTGTCGACTCTACCCGCAGCGACCACAAAGCACTGGCTGCCTGCACCCACGGCATCGGGCACAAGCTAGAGCAAGAGCTTCTCGCCAAAGTTACTGTGCCGAGCCTAGTGCTCGGCGCCCAGCACGACGAATTCAGCGGCCCGGTCGAGCCCCTTGCCAACGCCATTAACGGTGCCAAATGTGCCACCCTGCCGGGTACCACCCACCATTCAATACTGGCCGACCCCGCCACCAAAGATATCGTTTTTGAGTTTTTGGGATTGCCACCACCGGTGCATTACGAGCACTCATGGTAAAGCACTCATAGTAGAGAACCCGTAAACACCTGGCCGTTTATTTCAGCAATGGGACTACCTCTTTGCCAAAGCGTTCCACTTGCTCACTGCGCTCACCGGGCGGGCTCACGGGGTCGACAATAATGTGGCGCACACCGGCTTCGCGGAAGGCGTTAATTTTTTCCGCCAGATCTTCCGGGCGACCAAGCGCACAGTACTTTTTCGCCGGGCCGCGGAAGTCGCTGGCATAGCGTTCGCTCAAGTGCTCGGTCGCTACATCCCAGGACTTTTCAAAACTATCGTCAATACGGAAAAATAGCAGGTGAGCCGTGTCGAAACGCTCGACCTCTCGGTTAACCGCCTCGGCTGCCGCTGCCATTACATC
>JBFHDT010000131.1:0-6350 GCA_041584575.1 Porticoccaceae bacterium | reverse complement strand
ATTTAGCAGGGGAGCGGGGTAAAAAACTTCGAGCCATTCGCCTTTTTGATTTTGCGTGCCGACACCGATGCCGATGCTGTAAAGCTTTGTCATTTGTTATACCTCTTTTTACTTGATCGAGTTGTTTGGTCTAGTGGTAGGGGTGAGCAGAATGGTTTAGTTGTATGCTGCAAAAATTGAGTGATAGCTGTCGGCCTTAAAGCCAACATACACTGCGCCGTCGTATTCGAGAACGGGACGTTTGATCAGTGTTGGCAGCTCGACAAGCAAGGTGTTAACGCTGTCTGCGTCAAGGTTTTCTCGCCTTGATGGGTCGATTGTTTTCCAGCTGGTACTGCGTTTGTTGAGCACGACTTCCCAGCCCAGAGCGTCTATCCATTTGGCGACCTGTTCTTGCGTTAAGCCATCGCTGCGAACATCGTGAAAGGTGAAGTCAACATCGTGTTCTTCCAACCAGCGGCGCGCCTTTCTCACAGTGTCGCAATTTTTAATACCGAAAAGTACAGTCACAATTTTCTATCCCCGTCTTTTTGAAAACAATAGCGTGCTGAAAAACGCTGGCTAGGATAGCAAAAGCGACTCTCGAGCACATTCTGTTTATCTGCGACCATAGGCGGATAAAAAATATTAGGCTTTTTTAGTCACAAAGGGTTTTTTTCGTCGCGGGTAGCAGGTGGTGCAAATCTCACACACCGTGCCATCGCAGCCACGGGCGGTACAGTATTCGCGACCGTAGTAAATAATTTGCAGATGCAGGGCGTTCCAGCTTTCTTTTGGAAACAGCCGTTTCAAATCTTTTTCAGTTTGCACGACATTCTTACCGCTGGTGAGCCCCCAGCGTTGTGCCAGCCGATGAATATGGGTGTCAACAGGAAAAGCGGGGTGGCCAAACCCCTGAGACATGACCACACTGGCTGTTTTGTGGCCAACACCGGGTAAGGTTTCTAGTGCATCCATGTCTTCGGGCACTTCGCCGTCATATTGGTTCACTAGAATTTGAGAGAGCTCGGCAATAGCCTTTGACTTGCGAGGTGAAAGGCCACAGGGGCGAATAATGCCAAGGATAGTCTCGACGGGCACATGACACATGTCGGTCGCATTATCGGCCAACGCAAACAAAGCGGGCGTTACCGTATTGACACGAGCATCAGTGCACTGGGCGGAAAGTAGCACGGCGACGAGCAAGGTGTAATGGTTGCTGTGGTCGAGAGGTATGGGCTGGCTTGGATAGAGCCGTGACAGAGTGGCACGAATATAATCGGCCCTTTCTTGCTTTAGCACCTAGAGAGTCTCGATATACGTTTTGATGCGTTGTGCGGCCTCTTTACATTGAGCCAGTGGTGCAACTAGTGCCATGCGAATACGCTGCTCCCCAGGGTTGCCTGTTGCCGTATCACGCGCCAGATAGCGCCCTGGCACCACAGCGACATTTTGTGTGGCGAGCAGGTCGCGTGTAAAAATATCATCGGCAAGAGGCGTTTCGGGCCATAGGTAGAAACCAGCATCGGGCTGATTAAATGCCATTACCGGGTTGAGTATATCTGTGACGGCGCTGAATTTTTCACGGTACTGGCGGCGGTTGTCGAGCACGTGCTTCTCATCATTCCAGGCGGTTATGCTGGCCCACTGGTGTTGTAGGGGCATGGCGCAGCCGTGGTAGGTGCGATAGAGCAAAAATTGTTTAATGATATCGGCATCACCGGCGACAAAACCTGAGCGCAGGCCGGGTAAGTTGGAGCGTTTCGATAAGCTATGAAACACCATGCAGCGCTTGAAATCATTTCTACCCATTTCTGCACAGGCTTGTAATAAGCCGGGTGGAGGCTGATCTTCGTTGGCATAAATTTCTGAATAACACTCGTCGCTGGCGATCACAAAGTCGTGGCGGTCAGCCAGCGCGATTAACTCTTTCAGCGTGTTGAGTCCAAGTACTGAGCCCGTAGGGTTTCCCGGCGAGCAAAGATAAAGCAATTGACAGCGCTGCCAATCAGCATCACTAAGGCGAGAAAAATCTGGTGAAAAGTGCGTTTCTTTTGTGCAGTTGAGAAACACCGGTTCAGCGCCGGCAAGCAGGGCCGCACCCTCATAAATTTGGTAGAAGGGATTGGGCATTATCACCGAGGGATTTTTGCTGGGGTCAATCACGGCCTGGGCAAAGGCGAATAAGGCCTCGCGGGTACCGTTGACGGGCAAGACGTGTCGCTCGGGATCGGGCATTTCCGGCAGTTTAAAGCGACGAGCCAGCCACGCGGCAATGGCCTGTCGTAGCTCCGGGATACCCTTGGTGCCTGGATAGGTATTCAGACCGCTGCTTTGCGCTATACCGTCGATTTGTTGCACCAGTGTATCTATCACTAATTGCGGCGCGGCGTGCTTGGGTTCGCCAACGGAGAGGCTGATTGCTGGCAGTGTTTGTGGTACTACCGTGTCGGCTAGCAGGTGTTTTAGCTTTTCGAAAGGGTAGGGCTGGAGGCTTTTTAATTGAGGGTTCATGGTGCTCTCTTAGCAGCTCACTAGTGTGGTAATGACCTGGGGCAGTGTCTTTATAGGCGTTGGTTAATGGCGGGTTTGCAGTAATTCTACGCTGTTGCCAGGGCTTTCATCTTCCAGGTTACGCGTGTCTAGTTCCCGGCAGATGGTTTGTTCTATCTCACGGCATAAATCTAGATCTGTAATGGCTTCATGATTTTCACCGGTGAGATAAAAAACATCTTCCACACGCTCGCCAAGGGTGGCAATTTTAGCGCTGTGCAAGTGGAGATTGAAACGCATGAATATCTGTCCGAGCTCAGCCAGTAAGCCGGGGCGGTCGGGAGTAATGACCTCGAGATAGGTGGTGGGGGAGTCATGGTCATGGTCAATATGGGCGGAGGTGCCAATGGTTAGCTGTTTCAATTGCCTTGGTGTGTGGCGCTTGACCTCAATATCATTTTTGTCATTGGCGAGCAGCGCTGCAGTTATTTTACGAGTTACTTTGGCGACTTTGTCGTGACGATGGGCAAAGGCTCGCCCTTCATCATCAAGCACATAAAAAATATCGTAGGTGTGGTTATCTTTGCCGGTGTAGAGCCGGGCATCGTGAATATTCAGGCGCAGTGTGTCGAGAGTAGCGGCGGTAATTGGAAAGACATTGGTAAGGCCTTTGGTGTAAATAAGTATGCGGGTCACACTGTCGTCTTCCATCCCTACGTCTTCGATCAAAATTACCGGCACACTGGGGTCGTCCGCCGTCAAGACAGCTTTAACGCCACGCGCAATGACACTGGCGCTTTCGCGTAAAAATAACTCGCTGTCCATATCACGCCACAGTGCTGTGCTTTGCTCTCGTGTAATGCCTTCTTTTTCGAGTAGGGCGATAGTGTCGTTGTGTGTGTTTTCAATCCATTTCTTTTTGTTCACCGGGTTTTCCAGGCCGCGTCGAAGGGCATCGCGTGTTTGGAAATAAAGCTGACGCATTAATGCGCCCTTCCAGTTGTTCCAAAGGGTCGGGTTGGTGGCATTCATGTCGGAGATGGTCAATGTAAACAAGTGGTCTAGGTGAATTTGATCACCTACTAACAGAGCAAACTTATGAATGACATCGGGATCAGAGATATCTTCGCGCTGGGAAACACTCGACATCAATAAATGGCTTTCGACCAACCAACTAACGAGCTGTGTTTCTTGCTCGGAGAAACCATGTCGACGAGCAAAGTCGATGGCGTCGACCGCGCCTAGTTTCGAGTGGTCGCCACCACGCCCCTTGGCAATATCGTGATAGAGCCCAGCGATAAGAAGTAGTTCTGGTTTGGGCAGGTTTTTCAGCACATGGGAGGCAACCGGAAACTTCTCTTCCTCTTCTGCGTTACCCAGCCTGCGAATGTTGCGAATTACCTGAATGGTGTGGGCGTCGACCGGATAAATGTGGAAAAGGTCGTGTTGCATTAAACCGATAATACGGTCGAATTCGGGCAGGTATTTACCAAGGATACCGTAGCGGACCATGCGTTGAAGTTGCGTTGTTAGCCGGCCATTGCAACGGAACAGGCGCATAAACAGCTTACGATTAATAGGGTCGTTACGAAAAGTCTCGTCGATCTGGTGACGATATTGGCGGATTTGCCGGATAGTTGTCGAACGTACCCCATGTATAGAGGAGTCTTCACCCAATAAGACGAAAATTTCTAGTAAAGCTGAAGGATGGTCAAGGAAAATAGTTTCGTTAACAGCCTCAATATAATTGTCACGCACCTGAAAACGCGGATTGATCACGCGAATGGTGTTTTGCTTCTGACTTTTGTTGATGACCTCATCTAAATACTGGAGAAGCATGTCATTCTGCTCGCGCATAGCCAGCACCACGCGATAGTAGCGCTGCATAAACTGTTCGACCGCAAGCCGCTCTTTCGTGTCCACGTAGCCAAACATTTGCGCCAGTTTGCGTTGGGAGTCGAAGAGTAAGCGCTCTTCGGGGCGTCCCGCGATCAGGTGTAAGCCATAGCGCACTCGCCATAGGAAGGCCTGACCTTTACGCAGTAATTCGTATTCTTCTGCAGCAAGAAAGGGGGTGTTGGCCAGCTCGACTAAACTGCGTTTGTGGAAATATCGTTTTGCAACCCAGCCAATGGTTTGGATATCTCGCAGGCCTCCAGGGGCGTCTTTAATATTGGGTTCCAGGTTGTATTCGGTATTACCGTGTTTTTCGTGCCGCTCGTTTTGTTCATCGTATTTGGCGCGAAAAAAATCGTTAGCTGGCCAGATATTATCGGGTCCGGTTTGTTCTTCCATTTTCAGGCGTAGCTCGGCATTACCTGCCAGAGAACGGGACTCCATAAGATTAGTGGCGACGGTGATATCGGCTTTTGCCTCATCAACACAATGGGAAAGGGAACGTACGCTGTGGCCAATGTTGAGTTGAATGTCCCAGAGAAACGTTAGGAAGCCTTCAATACTAGTTTTATAAGGTTTGTGATTTTGATGCCGACTCAATAGGAGTAGGTCGATGTCTGAGTGGGGATGTAATTCGCCTCGGCCATAACCACCCACCGCGAGCAGACTAATGTCTTTGTCCCAGCTAAAGCGTTGCCAGGCGTGCAACAGAATGCGGTCAATAAAGGCAGCGCGTTCATGCACCAGGGTTTCTGTATCTTCGCCCTGTTCAAAGCGGTTGTTAAGGAAGGTGTCAGCGGCACGAATGGCGTCGCGAAAAACCGTTTGAGCATCGCCTGAGCTGAGGTTGGCGAGAAAGCGCTTCTCGTCAAAAAAAAGGGGTATAGGCAGAGCTTCGATGGCTAGATTCATGGTTTGTCGCTGGTGTGTATGTTGTTGTGTTTCTTAAAGATCGGTGCGCTGTTCAAAGGCTAGCAGGCTGAAACCTGCCCCGCTTTAACATAGCACCGTTGTATGGCCATCACGTATGAGACGTTTCGAATTAAAAAGACTCTCCTGGGCGAGCTGTCAATACATCTACACCTGTCGCGGTAACCAACAATGTGTGCTCCCATTGCGCTGAAAGGCGACCATCGCGGGTTTCTACCGTCCAGCCATCGGCCTTTAGCTTAGTATGTTGTTTGCCGGCATTGACCATGGGTTCGATGGTGAAGGTCATTCCTTCTTCTAACACCAGTCCGGTGCCAGCCTTACCGTAGTGCAGAACCTGAGGTTCTTCGTGGAATTCGTTGCCAATGCCATGACCGCAGTATTCGCGAACTACGGAATAATGCATGCCCTCGGCGTGCTTTTGGACCACGTGGCCGATATCGCCCAAACGGTTGCCGGGCTTCACTTGCTCAATACCTAGATAGAGGCATTCCTGAGCGACCTTCATTAATCGGTCAGCGTGGCTGGGTGTTTTGCCAATGCCGAACATCATGCTGGTGTCGCCAAAATAACCGTCTTTAATTACGGTGATATCGAGATTGACGATATCACCATTTTTTAGCACTTTATTTGCAGAGGGGATGCCGTGACAAATGACCTGATTCACTGAGGTGCAGATCGACTTTGGAAAGCCCCGGTAGTTTAGGCAGGCGGGGATGGCCTGTTGTTCATTGACCATAAAGTCATGGCAAATAGTGTCAAGTTCAAGAGTGCTAATGCCGGCCTGCACGTAGGGGGCAATCATCTCTAGAACATCGGCGGCAAGTTTGCCGGCAATACGCATTTTTTCGATTTCTTCAGGTGTTTTGATAGTAACGGACATGGACTCAGGCGGTGGCAGTGAATAAGGCCTTATTGTAACCAATTTTGCCGCTCTTAATGGAGGATTCGACATTTTGGTGTCTTTATTTCTGAACCTGCTAATTATGCGACTTTATTGATACGCGGTAGATGTGTGAATTGGGCTATATATTGTTACCAGTTCTTCTAAT
>JBFHDT010000130.1:0-6371 GCA_041584575.1 Porticoccaceae bacterium | reverse complement strand
TACCGGTGCCTGGCGCACCCATCAGTAACAGGCCGCGAGGCAACTTTGCACCGATGCTTCGGTATTTATCTGGGTTTTTTAGGAAGTCGACTATCTCTCTCAAGTCCTGTTTGGCATGGTCGAGACCAGCGACATCGTTAAAGCCGATATGGATCGTTTCCTGTGCATGACGTCGCGCCTTGGAGCGCGAGAAACCAAACATACCACCACTGGCACCACCGCCGCCCATTCTTTTTTGCATCAAGCGGCTGCTGTAAACAAAGAAAGCCAACAACAAAAGCCACGGCACAATGCCAAGTAGCACTTGCATAACAACCGACATTTCTGTGGGCTCGGCCTCTATTTCAACCTCATATTCTTCCAATAGCGGCATAAGATCGGTGTCATCGACAGGAGGAATGATGACCTTAAACGTCGCGGGCTGGTCGGTCGTGCCCGCTGCGGGGGAGAGAAGCTCACCGCTAATCGTTTCATTTTTTATACTGATTTTCTTTATCTGCCCCGTGGCCACCTGTTCTTTAAACGCTGTATAACTGAGCTTTTGTGGTTGCACCGCATAAAAATGTTGAACGATCAGATAAATAACCAGAAACAGAAAGGTCAGGCGGGTGGCGCGCTGGTACTGATCACTGTCATTCGTTTTTGGTGCATCGGCCATAGTCATTAATCTCGTGTTATTGCTGAGTTCATCTTAGCAATTCTCACAAGAATCTAGTTTTTTATTGTTACTTTTTATCTCTATCCCTTTAAGTCAATGGTTACAACTTGCAACCACAAGCTCACTTCGCCGCCACGACCTTAAGTCAGTCATATTCTTGAAATGCGGAAAATCTTGTTCAGTTGAGCGAAAACAGATAATCACGTCTATGCTGTAAAAAAGAGGTGTTAGTCCCTCTTTGCACAAATGAACATAGACGTTTTACAAGATGGCGAGGCGCTACCAGGCATCACCCTATGCTCACTTAAGGGCACGATGTAAAGGGCATATGTTAACGGCGCTAACGGCACTATGAACTGTAACTATGCACTGCTCTCTGCACGACAACATAAACGGAACAAGCCTATCGCGAGGGCTAACGGAAAGGAAAATTAAACCAGGGGATTATTATGCACCCAGATCATCACAAGTTTGGCGTAACACACATGGATCCAGCACTACTCAAAGAAATAGAGAGTATGGCCCTCGACGATATTAATGTCGCCGACCCCACACTGTTTAAAAACAACACGGTGTGGCCCTATTTCGCCCGCCTGCGCCGCGAAGACCCTATCCATTTTTGCAAGGACAGTCTGTACGGGCCCTATTGGTCAATTACTCGCTACGAGGACATCATGGCCGTTGAGAAAAACCATCAAGTTTTTTCCTCCGACACTGCCAATGGTGGCATTACCATTGAGGACGGTAACCTGGGTCTCGACGTGGAAATGTTTATCGCAATGGATCCTCCGAAACACGATGAGCAGCGCAAAGCGGTTAGCCCCATTGTCTCTCCGCAAAATCTGGCACGGCTTGAAAAGACCATTCGCACGCGTTCGAAAAAAATTCTCAGCGAGTTACCCATTGGCGAAACCTTTGATGTCGTCGACCGAGTGTCTATTGAATTGACCACGCAAATGCTCGCCACCCTCTTTGACTTCCCGTGGGATGACAGACGTAAGTTAACCCATTGGTCTGATGTCGCCACTAGCGCACCCGGTGCCGAAGACTATGTCTCAGAGGAGTATCGCAATGCCGAAATGGCAGAGTGTCTGGCCTACTTCACCCAGCTCTGGAACGAGCGCGTTAATGCCGAACCCGGGCCCGATTTAATTTCCATGCTGGCCCACTCCGACGCCACCCGCCATATGACCCCGAATCAATTTCTTGGCAATTTAGTACTGCTAATCGTCGGCGGTAACGACACCACTCGCAATACCATGACCGGCAGTATTCTCGCCCTCAACCAGAACCCTGAGCAGTACCAGCGACTCTGTGACAATCCCGAGCTCGTCAACTCGATGGTGCCCGAATTAATTCGCTGGCAAACCCCGCTGGCATCCATGCGTCGCACCGCCATTGAAGACTTCGAAATCGGCGGTAAATTAATTCACAAGGGTGACAAAGTGGTGTTGTGGTACGCCTCGGCCAACCTCGACCCCGACAGTATCGACCATCCTGAGCAATTCATTATTGATCGTCGGCGCCCGCGCCAACATATCTCCTTTGGCTTTGGCATTCATCGCTGCGTTGGCAATCGTCTGGCCGAAATGCAATTACGCATTATCTGGGAAGAGGCACTGAAGAAATGGCCCCAACCCTGTATCGAGGTCGTCGGCGAGCCCGACCGCAGTCATTCAGTCATTTTACGCGGTTATAACTCTCTACCGGTGCGCATTAACGCGCTGCCACAAGACGCCAGTAGCCATTAGTTAAGGGGATACAATGAACGAGACCGTGGTCATTATTGGCGGTGGTCAAGCGGGGGCTCAGGCCGCCATTAGCTTGCGTAAAGAGGGTTTCGGCGGCGCCATTACCCTGATTTGTGAAGAGCCCGTCTTACCCTACCAGCGCCCACCACTGTCAAAAACCTATCTCGCTGGGGAATTGGCCAAAGAGCGGCTATTGATTAAGCCTGCTGCGTTCTACGACAAAGCCGGGATTGAGCTGTTGCTCGGTGTACGCGTTGACGCCATCGACACGCAACTACAGCTACTCCATCTCGACAATCAACAAAGTCTGTCCTACACGCATCTGGTTTTTGCCACCGGTGGAAGAGTGCGCCCGCTACATTGTCCGGGTATTGAACATCACCACGTACATTATTTGCGCACCCTCGCCGATGTCGACGCCATGCGCGATAAATTTAAACCCGGCAAGCGGCTGGTCATCATTGGCGGCGGTTATGTCGGGCTCGAAACAGCGGCGGTGGCGGTGAAACATGGCCTTGACGTTAGCGTTTTAGTGGCCCGGCCCACTGCTTTAGGGCGAGTCACCAGTAAGGTCGTCGGCCAATTTTTTGAACAGGTACACCGCTCAGCGGGTGTTAATCTGCAGTCGAACACCGATGTTAAATGTCTCCAGGGCAATGACGAAGAGGTGGTACTAACCACCCGAGGTTCTCTGTTGAGCGCTGACTTAGTGGTCGTGGGTATCGGCCTACTGCCCAATGTTGAGCTGGCCGAAAGTATCGATATTCTCTGCGAAGATGGTATTAACACCGATCAATATGGCCGCACGTCGATCGCCAATATCTACGCTGCCGGCGATTGCGCCAATCATCCCAATGCCATTTACCAGCGCCGCATGCGCTTGCAGTCGGTGCAAAATGCTATCGACCAGGCGAAAACCGTGGCCGCGACTATTTGCGGTAAAGACAAACCCTACACCCAAATACCCTGGTTCTGGTCCGATCAATACGATCTAAAACTGCAAACAGCGGGCGTCAACACGGGCTATGACGAAATCGTGCTGCGTGGTGACCCCGAGACCCGCTCTTTTGCCGCGTTTTATTTACGCACAGGGCGACTACTCGCTGTCGACGCCATCAACCGCCCCGCTGAATTTGTTGCCGCACGCAATATCATTAACAAACACCTGGCCGTATCTGCCACGCGCCTCAGCGATGAAAGTATTCCTGCCAAAGCCCTGGCAGAACTCCATGAAGCAACAAACCCAAACAATGGCCCACCCCGTAGCGAGGAAAAGAGCGATGATTAAAGTCACCTATATTGACCATGCCGGTACTGCGCGCATAGTTGAAGCAGAGGAAGGTGTTGATTTAATGGATGTTGCCGTCGACAACCTGGTACCGGGTATTGATGGCGACTGCGGTGGCGTCGCCGCCTGTGCCACCTGCCATGTTCATGTTGAACCTACCTGGAAAGACAAGTTACCACCCATGGAAGAAGAAGAGGATGCTATGTTGGAGCTTACCGACGACCGCAACGAATACTCACGTCTGGCCTGTCAATTGAAAGCTAGCCCCGAATTAGATGGACTGGTATTACACACGCCTATAGGACAGCACTAAAAGCGACCACTTAAATGATTAAGATTCACCATCATCTGGCGGCTTGTTCTTCCAGTCTTTACGCCGCTCGGGTAAGCCAATGCGCTCTTGTATTTTCACGCGGCGATCACGGAAGCGATTACGCTGGCGACGCATCATTTCACGCGCATGAAAAACTGTCGCCACGTTGTAATGGTTTTTATTCAGAGTAAAGGTAATAAAGACCTCTTCCAGTGCCACCCAGATATGAAAAAATATCACGCCCCGAAAAAAAGCCGAGGTATCAAGTAACACCAGTGAATAATAGGCGGGGGCCATCAATATAGCCGCCAGTTTTGCCGACCAGGTATGGTAGCGGGGTAGCTCGTGAAACTTTAGCAAACAGGTAAGGGTCGGCACTAAATACGTAAAAAAACCGAGCACAAAAAACCATTTTTGTTGCTGAAATATATCAGGCCAAAGTAAATATAACCCCAGCAGCATCGCCATGTAAGTGAACAAGTCACCCCAGCTATCGAGCCGCGCACCCAGCTCGCTGGTCTGATTCCAGCGCCGCGCTAAATAACCGTCAAGGCCATCGGTGAGTAATGAACCCGCCAATAAAACAAGAAAGGCATTCCCATGGCCGTGATAAGCCAGATAGAGCAGCACCGGCACCACTACCAAGCGGGAGGCACTTAAACCATTGGGGATGTTAATAATCGAATTCGTCATAACTTTTTAGCAATGAATGCGAGGCTTCTTAGCCCTTTTTACCTTGCTGCCTTTGCCGCACCACTTCAAATAAACACACACCAGCGGCAACCGAGACATTCAAACTACTGACTGTGCCAGCCATTGGCAGCTTAACCAAACTGTCGCAAGTCTCTTTCGTTAAACGACGCAAGCCCTTACCCTCAGCACCCATCACCAGTGCTACCGACTGGGTGAAATCAGTTTGATAGACGCCCTCCTGGGCCCCACCATCGGTACCAATAATCCACAGCCCTTCCTGTTTGAGTTTATTGAGCATTCGCGAAAGATTCGTGACGACCACTAACGGCACGGAATCAGCCGCACCCGATGCCACCTTGCGCACCACCGGCGTAATACCCACGGAGCGGTCTTTGGTGGTGACAATAGCATGCACACCGGCCGCGTCAGCCGTGCGCAGACAAGCACCCAGGTTATGGGGGTCGGTGACTTCATCGAGCACCAGCAACAGCGCAGGCTCATCGAGCTGGCTGAGAAGCTGAAGCAGATAGGCTTCGTCTTGCACCACTCCCGCCGTGCACAGTGCTGCCACGCCCTGATGGTTAAGCTCTTCACCATCGGCAGTTTCATCGGCTAGCAGGGCATCGAGTTCTTTGCGCGTAGCCCACAACCAGGGTATGTCCTCCCGGTCGGCCAGGGCCTGTATTTTTTGCTGCCGTTGGTCTTTACGACCCCGTTGCAGGCGCAGCTCTTTGACTCTTTCGGCATCGGTTTTCAACAGGGCCTGCACGGCGTGAAGACCATAAACCCACTGCATACCGCTTGAACCACTCACAACCGTCTACTCATCACGAACGCCTTACTCCACAATAGGCCCAATAGCGGTTTGCCATTGAACAGGGGCGCTAGTTTACCGGTTCTATACAGCGGTGCGAAATACTCCGTGCCATGTAGTCTATTGATAGCAATCTTGGTCTAAACAACCCAAGCACATGCTCGCTAAACGGGATCGGGCACGGGTATGCGAGCGACGTAGTCGGACATCAAACTCCCCAAATACAAATACCCTTCGTGCTCGAGCACACTGGTGACCATGCCGATAGAGTTATCTTTAGCGTCCATAAAATGGGTGATATTGCCCTCCATATCGACACCGACCAAAAGGCCAAAGGTAGGCAAATTCAAGCCACTAAAGAACTCCGGCACAAGCGCGAAAAAACGCGGCAGACGCATCATGAGCTTCTTTTTAAAGGGTCGCGATGCCAGGGCCTCAAGTCGAGGAAAACGCGGATAGGCTAACGCCACCCAGTAAGTATCTTTACCATTGAAAGTAATATTGTCCGGCCCACCGGGCAGGTTCGGCACAAAGGGTTCGCTTTGCCCAGCCTTCGGCCCCTTTAACCACAAACGTGTCACGCAAAAGCCAAGGGTTTGATTAACCAGTACATAGTCGCCATCGGGGCCCATCGCCACACCGTTGGCCAGATGCAAGTTATCGAGCACAATGCTGCTGCTCTTCGTGGCGGGGTCATAGCAAATCAACTCACCAAGAGGATTATCCTCCATCATCGCGTAGTCGGCCTGGGCCAGAGTGTATTTGCTGGAAATATCGCTAAAATAAATTTTGCCGTCGGGGGCAATATCGAGATCGTCCGCCACGTTGAGCTGGCGACCCTCCACCTCATCGCT
>JBFHDT010000129.1:0-6411 GCA_041584575.1 Porticoccaceae bacterium | reverse complement strand
GGATGCTGTCATCCGTTAATTTCAGATGACAGGGCTGGTCTTCTTCGTGGTTGGTATTCGATAAAAACACCGACGAAGGTTTGTCAAAGCTGAGCTTGCCATCGGGCTTGGGGTAGTTGATCTTTTTGCACTCGCTAGCCGGTTTCATCTGCGCGTGATCGGGCTTAGGATCTTTAAGAGTGAATGGCAAATTGCCATTGAAAATATTGATATCGATAAAGGCGAAAGCAGAGCCGATAATATTGCCCCACTTGTGCTGAGCTGGCCCAAAATTGCGTTGTACATGCAGTTCTTTATAAGCCCATGAGCTTTCGTAGGCCTCTGCGTACTCGGTGAGCTCGGTACCAGACTGATCTTTACCCAGTGCAGCGCTAACAACCTCAGCGCCAATCATGCCCGATTTCATGGCCGTGTGGTTGCCTTTAATCTTGGCGAAGTTCAAGGTACCGGCATCGTCACCAATCAACAGCCCACCTGGGAAGCTCATACGTGGCTGTGACTGCAAACCGCCCTTGGTCAGGGCACGTGCACCATAGGCGATGCGCTCACCACCTTCAATATACTGCTTGATGACCGGGTGGTGCTTAAACCGTTGGAACTCATCAAAAGGGCTGAGGTGAGGGTTGGAATAAGACAGATCAGTGATTAGACCTAGTGCCACCTGATTGTCTTCGAAGTGGTAGAGAAAGGCACCGCCCGCCGATTTACTTTCATCCAGTGGCCAGCCAGCACTGTGTACCACGAGGCCTTCTTGGTGCTGCTCGTCGCTGACCTTCCAGATTTCTTTAATACCAATACCGTAGTGTTGAGGGTCTTTGCCAGCGTCGAGATTAAATTTCTTTATCAACTGCTTGCCGAGACTGCCGCGACAGCCCTCGGAAAACAGGGTGTACTTGCCGTGTAGCTCCATACCTTGCATGTAGCTATCTTTCTTCTCGCCGTTAACATCGAGGCCCATATCTCCGGTGGCAATACCTTTTACACTGCCGTCGTCGTGATACACAATTTCAGCGGCGGCAAAACCGGGAAAAATCTCAACACCCAGGGCTTCGGCCTGCTCTGCAAGCCAGCGACACAGATTACCCAGACTAATAATGTAGTTGCCTTCGTTGTGCATGGTTTTGGGCACAAACAACCCAGGCACCTTGATACTTTTCTCCTGGCTGGTGAGCACGTAAATATCGTCACCATCAACCGGAGTGTGCAGCGGTGCGCCTTTTTCTTTCCAATCGGGGAATAGCTCGTTAAGCGCAGTGGGTTCAAATACCGCACCGGAGAGAATATGTGCGCCGACTTCTGAGCCTTTCTCAACAACACAAACTGTGGTTTCTGGGTTCAATTGACGCAAACGACAGGCCGCCGACAAACCAGCAGGGCCGGCGCCAACAATCACAACGTCGTATTCCATATATTCTCTTTCCATCACTCTTCCTCAGGCAGCTAAGACAATCGCGCATTTTACCCTACTGTTAGCGAACAAGACTACGTTGTAAACGGAGAAAACTGTGACGAATGGGTTTCAGTGACGGAGGAACACGAAGAAGAGCTACCCCGAGGAGCCAGATTTGATTTTTGGCTGTAAAATCGGCATGATGGCGCCCCCTAAATTAGGTGCTTAACTGTAAATGCACCCGATTTATTCGTCACACTCCACAACATACCAAGGGTGGTTCATGAAGATTCTTGTCGCTGTTAAGCGCGTTGCCGACTACAACGTAAAGGTAAGGGCCAAGTCAGATAATACCGGTCCCGATCTGGCCAATGTTAAAATGGCCATCAATCCATTCTGCGAAATTGCAGTCGAGGAAGCTGTTCGACTAAAGGAAAAGGGCATTGCAACAGAGATTGTTGTTGTATCCATTGGTCCACAGGCGGCTCAAGAGCAGGTACGTACCGCTCTGGCACTGGGTGCTGATCGCGGTATTCTCGTAACGACTGATACTGATCTTGAGTCACTCGCCGTTGCCAAATGCCTGAAAGCCGTTTGCGATAACGAAAACCCTGACATTGTCTTGCTCGGTAAGCAGGCGATTGATGGCGATAACAACCACACGGGTCAAATGCTCGGTGCGTTGACCGGTTGGGCACAGGCCACTTTTGCTTCAGAGCTGACCATTGACGGCGATAGCGCTACGGTTGTACGCGAGGTGGATGCCGGTCTGCAGACCATTCAAATCAAATTGCCAGCCATTGTTACTGCTGACTTGCGCTTAAATGAGCCTCGTTATGCCTCACTGCCTAACATCATGAAAGCCAAGAAAAAGACCATCGACAGCACGACACCGGCGGATTTGGGCGTTGATATTGCTCCTCGCACAACCTTGCTTAAGGCCGAGCCACCAGCTGAGCGTCAAGCGGGTATTAAGGTAGAAGATGTTGCACAACTGGTTGACAAACTGAAAAATGAAGCCAAGGTGATCTCATGAGTATTCTTGTAATTGCGGAACACGATAACAACGAAATCAAGGGTGCAACACTGAATGCTGTTGCCGCTGCTCAAGCTATCGGCAGTGATGTCGACATTCTTGTCGCCGGAGCCAACTGCAGCGCGGCGGTCGATGCCGCAGCAAAAATTGCCGGCATCAACAAAGTACTTGTTGCCGATAACGCAGCGTACGAATTTATGCTGGCTGAGAACGTCGCGCCCCTGGTTGCTGAGTTAGCCGCTAACTACGGCCACATCCTTGTGCCTGCGACGACTAACGGCAAGAATGTGATTCCTCGTGTTGGCGCATTGCTCGACGTGCAGCCTATTTCCGATATCAGCGCTGTTATCAGCGAAGATACGTTCCAGCGCCCATTTTATGCCGGCAACATTGTCGCCACAGTACAGAGCAGCGACAGCATCAAGGTGATGACGGTTCGCACCACTGCTTTTGATCCAGTAGCAGAAGAGGGTGGTAGCGCCACTATTGAAGCTGTTGGCGCTGTTCATAATGCAGGTGTCTCTGAATACAAAGGCGAAGAAGTCGCCAAATCTGATCGCCCTGAACTAACCGCTGCGGACGTTATCGTTTCTGGTGGTCGAGGCATGCAGAACGGTGAGAATTTTGAACTTCTCTACAAGGTGGCAGACAAACTCGGCGCTGCGGTTGGTGCTTCGCGCGCTGCTGTTGATGCGGGTTTTGTCCCCAACGAAATGCAGGTCGGTCAAACGGGTAAAATCGTTGCTCCCGGTCTCTACATTGCCGTAGGTATCTCTGGTGCGATCCAACACTTGGCGGGCATGAAAGACTCTAAAGTCATTGTTGCAATCAATAAAGACGAAGACGCGCCTATTTTTCAAGTGGCCGATTATGGTCTGGTTGCCGATTTGTTTAAGGCCTTACCGGAACTGGACGAAGCGCTATAAGACGCTCTTTAGCCAGATAAAAAAACCGGCGCTATGCCGGTTTTTTTATGCTTGATAGTTTTATACGACTCAATAAAGACCTAGCCTTTTTTTCTCATGATGGATTTATGCCGCTCTTCGGGCGATAAATTACGCCATTTCTCTTTCAGCCTTTTTCTTTCCTCTAGGGGTAGCTGCTTGAATTTTTTGCGAGCTTCTTTAAGCCTCTGCCTCTCTTCCGGCGGTAGGGACTGAAAGCGCTTTCGACGCTCTTTAAGACGTTCGCGTTGCTCTGGGGTTAAATTTTTGCGTTGTTCTACATTGTCTGCTTGACCTGTAATTAAGGACTTTTCAGGTGCGAAAACAACTTCATATGGATTCGACAACTTACCCGTAACGGGTTGATAAATATCGATACTCAAGCCAATATCTACAGGATTTCGGCGCACTGAAGCCTCGACGGATAGAGCGATTAATGACAGACTGAGCACGATAGTTAGGGATAATGAATGAGCCATCTCAACCTCTTAGATCCTGCTCGTTGTCGGCTAGCCAATAATAAAACTCGAGATCATCATAGAGCTCCTGATTGTCACTCACATACTCATTCGTTACTGTTGGCCCCAATGGTGACAGGGGCATCATCGCTAGAACAAACACCAGTATTGATGCCAGGGCCATGCCTGCGCTCGGCCATAGAAAACGTCGCAAACGGCTAGGGGCCAGCGCTGTACTATCAAGAGCCTGTTGCCGACAATCTGCTAACCGCTGTAGATGTTGAGCATCGATAACCAGCTCGCTGTGGCGCAACTCGCGTTGTAAACTTTGCTCGAATTTAGTATTCATTAGAGTTTTCCTCACCGGGCTGGCCAAGGTGTGTACGTAGAACACTAAGGGCTCTCGAATAATGGGTTTTCACACTACCTTCACTGCAGCCCATAGTTTGGGCTGTTTCCCGTGTTGAAAAGCCCTCCCAACAACGTAGCATGAAGGTTTCGCGCTGACGGCGGGGAAGGCGACTGATGTGAACATGAAGGTTTTCAATCGTACGCCGACGCTGCAGGTGGATGGCGGGGTCACTATCAGCAGCAGGGATTTTGTCAAAGGGGTCTGGCGCAGTATTTTGCTCATTCGTGGCCAAATTTGAAACCCCCGGAAGTAAGCCCCCAAAGCGTTGTTGTAACTTGCGGCGTCGAAATAAGTCGTTGATTTTGTTATTGAGTATGCGATAAAAAAGCTTGCGCCATTCGCCCGTATCTCGATCAGCATAGGATTTGACCAGTTGTAGCATACTGTCCTGCACCACATCCATGGCATCGTCAGCATTACCCGTGGCTGTTCGCGCCATGGTAAAGGCACGACGCTGCACCGAGGCTAAAAAGTCATCCATCGCTGAATGCGGCGCTGTAGTCTCGATGCTCAAATCACTTTTGAGTACAGGAACATCCATAAAAACATTTCGCTATTGGAACTAGTGGCGGAGATGATGCAGCATCTCATTGAGCACGATCGTTCCCGCAATTAGACGGTAGGCATCGCGTCGCTGATCTCTGTACGAGAGCCGATGTTCATAGCGGTGATCATAGAGATGAGTGTCACGATGCGCAGAAGCATGTTTAGCGGCACGATAAACCGTTCGTCTCGACGAATAACGATGGTTACTTAGCCGATGTTCGTAACGACCAACAGACTCGTGATGAGAGCTGTAGTGATGTTTAGCCTCATGCCTACGGTGCTTATTTTTTACCTGCTGGTGTGCGATTTCATGCTGAGATTGGTGATAATGATGATTTTTTTGTCGAGCATGGTGTTTATGCTCGGCAAAGCTGGCCGAAGAAAAAATTAGCGCTAACAATCCTGTCAATATCAACGTTGATCTAAACATTTTGTTTCTCCAATCTTTAGCTTTTTCGCGTAGATATAAACACTAACGCCTTCATGCTCAATTGGTTGACAATAAATAGTGAGTATTATTGAACGCTTCCTTTTCTTACCACCCGAGTTTCCAGTGAAACCGTAGCCGCATGGGTGTAATCAGCCAATAGCTTTGCGGTCTCCTGTAAAATAGGGTCAGGCATCTTTTCATCTTCTTTTTGCTGTTTGCGGAAAGCTTCGACGGCGTCGGTAGACTCAAAAACAGGCTCATTGCGCTTTTGGCGTCGCTTGTTCTCAATGGCTAGCCACTTTTCTTCACGTTGCCTCTTCAATTCTTCGCGATTAGTTCTATTCAAAGTCACTGTTTGAAGCGCACGCTGCTCGTTAATGAGGGCGATTTCATCGAGCATAAATTGCCAGTCAGGGTCTGTTTCAACACGTTGCTGGTGCTGAGTTTTTAGGATTGACAGCAGGGGGTCGAAATCTTCATACATGCGGTGCCTGACTTCACGGATACTATCCCAGGGCAGGGCGTTGTCCTGACTACTCTCACCGACTTCTTCAAGATCGAAATAGGAGGGGAAAGCAATGTCGGGAACAACTCCTCGGTGTTGAGTACTTTGCCCAGATACCCTATAGAACTTTGACTCCGTCAACTTAAGGCGCCCTTGTTTTAAAGGGGCAAGAACCTGAACCGTGCCTTTACCGAAGCTCGTCGTGCCCGCGACTAAACCCCGTCCGTAGTCTTGAATCGCACCCGCAAAAATCTCCGAGGCTGAGGCGCTAAGGCGATTAATTAAAACAATAAGCGGGCCGTCATAAAAAGGCCGCTGCCTAGCGCGTTGCTCACGAGAAACACGCTGATCGGCATGCCGAATTTGCACTACAGGACCGGGATGAATAAATAAATCCGTCAGCGATGTCGCTTCATAGAGAGAGCCGCCGCCATTATTGCGCAAATCGAGAACAATACCGTCAACATCTTCTTTTTTTAAGTCGACAATAAGCTTCATCACATCACGAGAAGTGCTCTTAAAATTGGGGTCTCGCTGGCGATAAGCTTCAAAGTCCATATAAAAGGCAGGAACAGTGATAACGCCAGCCCGAAAGCTCTCACCATCTTGCTGTAGTTCGATGACCTTACTTTTTGCGGCCTGCTCCTCCAACTTTACCTTGTCGCGGGTGATCGTCACGATAGTCGTTTC
>JBFHDT010000128.1:0-6418 GCA_041584575.1 Porticoccaceae bacterium | reverse complement strand
TTATACTCACTATTTTTCAGAGGATTTTAGTGATTTAGGTAGTACTCCTGACGCACCTAATGAGCCTGGCGAGGTCAAGCTGGGTGATTCAATTCAAATAGGTTTGGGTATTGCGTTTGCGATTAACGAACGTACCAGTTACAGCATGTCGTTCACACAGCGTTTTTTTGACGAAGCAGAAGTCACCCCTAAAGGGGGGCGGACGCAGAAAGTGATTGGCTCGGATACTTCTGTTGGCACGTTTGATGTTGGTGTCACTTACGCACTGACCGACAGGCTGTCACTTGTGACCAACCTGGGCCTAGGTTTGACAAACGATAGTTCTGATTACAAATTTGGTTTCCGTTTGCCTTATCGGTTTTAAGGCCATTTAATTAGCGTTATTAATATACTGATTAAATGATCCTGATTTTAAATAACAAACGCAGACACTAAATTAGATAATTTTATGCTGTTTTATTTTTCGGAGGCCCGTTGATAGCTTAAATTGGCACAATACCGCGTCGCTTAAAAGGGTGCCCCGTACGGCGGTTCTTTGCCATGTCCAAAGCCCTAATTAATACTTTTCGGGTATCAGCTGGGTCAATGACATCATCCACCAAAGCGGCTTCAGCTGCAGGCAAGATAGTGGTTTTGGCTTTAAATTCGGCGACTAACTCCTGCCTTCTTTCCTCTCCGTTTTCCATCTCAGCCAAGACACGACCAAAAAGAATATCGACAGCATCATCCGGTGAAATGGCGCTGAAGGAGGCCAACGGCCAGGCGACCAGCATATTGGGCTGCATGCCGAGGCTGTTCATGCCGTAGTGGGCGAGTCCAAAAGCCTTACGTAGCATCACTGTGAAGCGAGGCACAGTCGCGTGTTCTATTTCGTAAAGTAAACGTGTCGACCAACGAATAATGCCGTCGAGCTCTGACTGGGGGCCGGGGTAGTAGCCGGGAATATCCTGCAGAAAAATAAGTGCAATACCAAAGCAGTCGCAGAAATTAATAAAGCGGCTGATTTTCTGGCAAGCTTTAATATCTAGAGTCCCCGACATATGAGCCGGCTGATTGGCGATAAACCCGACTGTACGACCGTCCATGTGAGCCATACAAGTGACGATATTTTGAGCAAAACTGGGTTTAAACTCAAAGAACTTTCCGTCATCTACCAGGCCGCTAATGATTTTTTTAATATCGTAGGCAAAGCGCAAATCAGTGGGCACGATGTCTCGCAACTCGCTGCACAGGCGCTCAGGGTCATCGCGGGTGGCTCGTTGCGGAGGGGGTTCATTACAATTGTTGGGAAGATAGCTAAGAAACTCTTTAATCTTATCGATGCACTCTTCTTCATCCGCGACCAATAAGTCACCCATGCCACTTTCTTCGACATGTTTACGCGCGCCGCCGAGTTCTTCGAGGGTGGTGTCTATCCCCATTTTACTTTTTAGCAGGGGTGGCCCGGCAATCATCATCGCCGAGTTTGCGGTCATCGGCACAAAGTCACCAATGGCGGTGATATTGGCGTGGCCTCCGATACAAATACCCATTACGGCAACCACTATCGGCACATAACCGCTTAGTGAAACCAGGTTGGAAAATTGCGGATTATCATAGGCACCCTGTGAACTCACTTCCTCTTCAAGCCGAGCCCCTGTGCCCTCGGTGAGTATCACCAGGGGGAAACCTTGTTCCTGAATTAGCCGCTTGAGGCGGGTGAATTTCCACTCGCAAGTTTTGCCCATAGAGCCAGCGCGATACTGCATGTCGTAGGCAGCGACACCCACCATGCGGCCATTCACTTTGCCGTAGCCAACAACGATGCCATCACGCGGTGTTTCGCCCGGTTTGGTGGCGGCTGCCAAGTCGCACTCTCTGGCCAGCGGGGCAATTTCGGTAAAGGCATCTTTGTCAAATAAGAGGTCAACCCGCTCACGGGCCGACAGCATGTCTTTGGCGTGGCGCTTGCTGTAATCGAGTTCTGTCAGCGCTTTCTTTTTATCGAGAAAGGGCTGCAACACCTCTGTCATCGTGGTAGACGCTGGTTTATCAGCTTCAAAAAAAGCACGGCATGAAGTGCTTGCTGATGATTTTTCTTTTTGTGTCACGGTGGGTTTACTTCCAAGTTTTTGATGAGAGCTGAGAACATAACATGGCCCTCAATGTAGCGATCATCGCAGCGCAGATCAAGCGATGCTAATTTTCAGCCTATTCGCCGCTTGTTGACTTCTTTTCTGGGGCTAATAGGGCCGAACGTAGTTCCCTTAACCAGGACTTAAGCAAGCTGGCATTTTTAGCCCCTGTTCTAAGTAGCTGCTTTTGTGAGGCAGGAAGAGCTTCTATTGTCGGGTCCGCGTATTGGTAGAGTACTGATTCGCGCTTAAGAGCGATGGGGCCTTCAATTATGGGAGTAGCGAGAAGGACGTCGATGGCAGTGATCAAAGCCGTACCCAAGTCTTCACCCGGGTAGCCGAGTTCACTGTAGGCTGTTTCTAATAGGGGGCGGGTCCAGTGGAAAAAAACTGCTGCCTGATGACTGTCAATGGCCACGATGCCCTTGGTAAAGGTATCGTAACGGCTGAAGTTTTTTGCTCCCATGGATAAAGTCTGGCCCTGCGTGTCAGCAATAAAAGCCTGGTTGGGGCGAGCAAAAGGCATGAACTTATAACGCAGTGCACCCTTCGCCAGGCCATCGAGAAACGCGACACTGCGCTGTAGTAAGAAGTCTTTCTTAAGTGCCGGAAAGTTTTGCGGGCTTATATTGAGTGCTTGCCAGTCCTCTAGTCGAAGCTGCTGGGCGATAAAGTCATTTGCCTTGTCATAAGAAGGTAGGGGAGGGAGAGGCTGTGCTGTGCTCTGGTCGAATTCAGCTTCAAAATATAGAGGCGGAATTTTGATCGCTGACCCAGAATCGATATTATTAGGTGACAGCTCCTCCATGAAGGTTTGTTCTATTGGCACGGCAAGCTCAGCAGAACTGTCTTGCTCCGTTGATAACTGATTGGTGTAAAGGAAAAAAACTGTGGCGCCGAGGAGAGAAAAAGCAATAATGAGCAAGCCCAATCGGCTTCTCGAAGCGGAAGCCGGGTGACGCTCATCCCCAGCAATAGGGTCATTCGGTGCAAGTGGCATAGCGTATTCCTTTTTTACTCAGCTTTATTTAATAGGCGGCAATTACTCCTGGCCTTCCAGGGTAAGTGACTTTAATAGCATTTCGTAACTTTCACCATCTTCTTCTCGCTGCCAGACTTTGATCGGAAGGTAGGCGAATTCTTCAGCCATCCAAAAAATGGTTTCACGCTCCTGGTTGTCACGCACCCGGCGTATTTTTGACGCGCTAATATCACCAAGCCCGGTATTAATCACTTCGTCACCAAGACGTTCAAATTGATAGTTTTTTATTTTGCCGTGGGCAATCACCGTATATTCAAGTGGCACGTCAGGCTGAGCAAGATCACGCCGCAACTGTAGTTGATAACTTATCGGGCCGAGGTAGTTAGGTTGCAGTACCATTTCTCGCTTTTTTTTCTTGCGGGTATAAATGGCCTTGTTGTCTTGGTGGTCGATGACCAATTGTTCTTTGCGCTTGCTACCGAAAAAGGAACGCGTTGAAGTAAAACCATCAATACGAATACCGCCCTCGGGATCGAGATGAAGTAGCTCTGTTTCTCGCATCTTACCGATAAAATTACTCGCCGATGTTTCAAGACGATAGCCATGTTCAAGCTTAATCAGCTGTCGTTCAGCGTCAATGGGCATCCCATTGAATGTGGCGCTGTAGCTTACCTGGTAGGGCCGTAGTGATAATGGCGTGGCTGTCTCGGCGAGAAGCGGCGTACTAAGAAGGCAGAATAAAAAGAATGCGCTAACAACGGAAAGTACAGGGGTAAGGAGGACTCGCATAATGAACCGTCGCAATAGGAACCAGCGGCAGAGCGCGTATTCAACACCCTCTGCCGATTTTTTTACGTTATTAGATTCGAGTTCCCGAGCCTGATTTAGTTCAGTTCGACAGCCTCTTCACCTTCTTTTGCAGCGGCAATAGTACCAATCACCATGGCTGTTTCACCCGCCGCCGCTAATAAGCCCAGGGCCGTATCGGTTTCAGCTGCAGGAACGCAAACCACCATGCCAATACCGCAGTTAAACGTGCGATGCATTTCAGTGGGAGAAATATTGCCTTTTTCCTGTAGCCACTGGAAAACAGGCGGCACGGTCCAGGCGCTGCTATCAATCAACGCTTTGGTATGTTTGGGCAGCACGCGGGGAATATTCTCCAACAAACCGCCACCAGTAATATGGGCCAGGGCGTGTACTTTGCTCTCACGAATGAGATGTAGCAGTGACTGCACGTAGATGCGAGTCGGCGTCAGGAGTACATCGGCCAGGTTTTGCCCATCGAGATCAACCGTTGCAGGGTCAATTTCGTTTACATCGAGTATTTTGCGAATCAGTGAATAACCATTGGAGTGGGGGCCGCTGGATGCCAGGCCAATCAGCACGTCGCCGGCTGCAACTTCTTTGCCGTCGATAATGTTATCGTTTTCGACCACACCGACGCAAAAGCCCGCTAAATCATAGTCTTCACCCTCGTACATGCCGGGCATTTCGGCGGTTTCGCCACCGACCAGGGAGCAGGCCGACAACTCACAGCCTTTACCGATGCCGGTGACAACGGCAGCGGCGATGTCAATATCGAGCTTGCCAGTGGCGTAGTAATCGAGAAAGAACAGCGGCTCGGCTCCGCAGACAATGAGGTCATTGACGCACATAGCCACCAGGTCGATACCTACGGTGTCGTGCTTTTGTAGATCAATAGCGAGGCGCAGTTTGGTGCCAACGCCATCGGTCCCAGAAACCAGAACCGGCTCGTTATAGCCTGCAGGGATTTTGCACAGAGCGCCAAAGCCACCCAAGCCGGCCATAACTTCAGGGCGTCGAGTGCGCACCGCAACCTGCTTAATGCGCTCGACCAGAGCATTCCCCGCCTCAATGTCAACGCCGGCGTCTTTATAGGTAATTGAAGGGGGCTGCTTCTGATTCATGGGAACTATCCTGATTAAAGCGCGCATTTTATAGGGACTGGCCAAGAAAAGCAGGTGCAACTTTACTTTGAGGACGATTTTTTTCACAGGAACTATTAGAGAACTAGAGAACCCAGCCGAATTCTAAAGTCAGCTAGACTTGTTAGCAGGCAAAAATTCCACTTAAGTCATTATTCAGCGACCCATTAGACTGAGCTGTCTCTTTTAAGTCTAATAAAAGTGGCTGTCAGAGTACTTGCCACATAGCTTGTAACTGCCCTGAATGCGTCTGGGCTGCTACAATTGCGCCATGAAATTTATCCGCAAAGCACTGCTCATCACTTTCTTGGCAAGCCTGTCGCAACTGGCACTTGCCGCCTCTCTCGAGGGTTTGTATTCGGCAACGGTTGAGGTGGCAGACCAAAGTAGCGCTCAACGCCAAAAGGGCTTTTCCATGGCTCTGGCTGCAGTATTAATTAAAACCACGGGCACAAAAGATATTGCCGCCCATCCTGGGGTGGGGCAGGCTTTGGCTCAGGCGAAAAACTACATGGTTAAGTACGCTTATTTGCCCCAGCCCGATTTTACTTCATCTGTTAAAGGTGAAGCCGCTGAAAGTGCGCAAAGACCCCAGGGCTTCCGCTTGTCAGTACAGTTCGCCAAAGCTTCTGTCGATAAGTTGATGCGCACCCTCGATTTACCCATTTGGCCGGCGAATCGCCCCCACATTCTTGTCTGGGTGCTAGAGCAAACAGCCTCGGGGTATCGCTTCGTTGATGCTGACGATTTACCCCAGAGCTTACAAAGAAATTTTGAACGTCGCGGCCTACCTTTTCAATTGCCTTTGTACGACCTGGGTGATCAGTTAGCCTTAAACGCATTGGCTGCCTGGTCGCTCAATCAACAGCAATTGCAGGACGCGGCAAAACGCTATGGTGCTGATTACTGGCTGGTGTTGCGTTATAGCCAGCTTTCCAGTGGTGATGTCAGAGGTTCCTGGTATCTCAGCGGGCGCAAGGGTGATTTTGCCGGGGATAGTGCGCTACTCAATACGCTAGAAGCTGCTTCAAATTATGATTTTCTAAGTGCTAGCGTTGATCAAGTTGTCGATCGCTTTGCTCGACAAATGACGTACTTCGCCGATGCCGAAGCGAATTTTTTTCGTCTGGTAGTTGAGAATATTGGCAACTTTGCAGACTTTACACAGCTCAATAGTTTTCTCGAGGGGTTAGAAATCGTCAATACCGTCAAAGTACGTAGCATTGAGGGCGATACGCTCGTGCTTGACTTGGCCACCGAAGGGGAGTCGCGGGTTTTATTGCGGGCTCTGAATAAAGAGCGACGTTTATCCCGTGTGACACAAGTAGGTGAAGGTATTATTGCGTCACCTACTATGATTTCACCACCTTTGA
>JBFHDT010000127.1:0-6423 GCA_041584575.1 Porticoccaceae bacterium | reverse complement strand
GGTACGCCCAGTAATATCGATACCTGCGCAATTGACTAGTATCCGTGGCGTGCCGTTCATTTTCCCCGCCTCCGCCAGTGCTGCAATCACTGAGGTCTCATCAGCCACATCACACTGGACCGCAGCACAGTTCAACTCGGTGGCTGTAGTTTGGGCGAGTTCAAGATTGCGATCAAAAATCGCTACCTTAGCGCCTTTCTCAATAAATAATTTTGCCGCGCCCGCACCCAGACCCGAGGCACCACCGGTAATCACGACGCTAACATTATGTAAATTCATCTTATGTCCCCATGCGAATGGCGCCGTCAATACGAATCATTTCGCCATTGAGCATGGTGTTTTCACAAATTTGCTGCACTAAAGCACCAAACTCCAGAGGATTTCCCCAACGCTTGGGGAAAGGTACGGTGGGAATAATATTATCGATCCAGTCCTGGGGAATACCTGCAGCCAGAGGTGTTTCAAACATACCCGGAGCAATGGTCATCACGCGAATGCCATAAGGAGCAAGGTCACGGGCCATGGGTAACGTCATGCCTTGTACACCTGCCTTAGATGCCGCGTAGGCCGCCTGACCCACAGGGCCATCTTGTGCGACAACAGAGGCAATGTTAATCACCACACCACGCTCGCCGTCGTCATCCAGAGCGTCGAGTCCGATCATGCCGTAGGCGGCAACGCGGGCAACATTAAAGGTGCCAGTGAGATTAACTCGAATGACACGTTCAAATTCATCCAGCGGGTGCGGCCCTTTCGCGCTAGCGGTGCGCACGGCAATGTCGATGCCCGCCGCATTCAAGACAATGCGTGGGGCTCCGAGTTTTTCGACCACCTGTGCAATAGCCGCTTCAACTGCCGGGCCATCACTCACATCGCACTCCACCGCCATGCCGCCCAGCTCAGTAGCCAGCTCCGTTGCCAACGCCAAATTTCTGTCGAGCAGAGCGCACTTGGCCCCTGCTTGACTCAGGATGCGGGCCGCACCCGCCCCCAGACCCGATGCGCCACCGGTAATTAATGCGACTTGTCCTTCTACATTCATCTTCGACCTCTATAGATTTACTATGGTTTATATTGTCTGGCTTGCGCGGTATAACTTTAAAAAAACGCTAGTGGTATCACCCCCGAGTTACTCGTGAGGCGCAGGGTTGGGCAGCCGTGGTCCTGCCAGCCACAAGAGCAACGGGGATACCACCGCCAACACAGCACTGACAACCAGCATTGCGTTATAACCGCCCGTGACATCGTAGAGCCAACCACCCAACCAGGCACCAATGGCCGCACCCAGCGAGCCGGAAATCGCCAACGTACCGAAGATGGATGGAAAGAAAGGGCTGGTAAACAAATCCCGTGAGGTGGCCGGAAATATTGGCGTATTGGCGCCATAACCGAGGCCGACAAAAATCGCAAAGCTGACCGCCACCCACAAAGCCAACATAGAGCTAAGATAAACTAGGGCACCAATAGCTAGTAGATTACAAACAGCAGCCATGGTATAGGCTCGCTCGCGGCCAATACGGTCGGACAAATTCCCCCAAAACAGTTGCCCTACAATACTCGAAATACCAATAACACCAGCAATAAACGAGCTTTCTGTCTTGGCGATACCCTGGTCGACCATAAAGGCAAATTGATGCATAAGCAGAATTTGCGCAACGCAGGCCCCGGTCAAAAAGCAGGCGCCAGCCAACCAGAAACGTGGGGAGCGCATGGCCGTTTCAAGTATCCAGTCACGGTAGATGGGCTCATCGGGGACGGGGCTTGTTTCAATATCAGCCGAAGTAAGTCCTTCATGAGCAGTCGCCCCCTCCTGAACAGGTTCTTCTTCTGGCATCTTTAACAAAAATAGCGCAGCGGGAATCACCCACAAAGCCCCGATGATGGCCAGGAAGATAAACGTTTGACGCCATCCATAAGCCTCAATCAAGGCATTGATCACCGGCACACCCACCAAAATACCGAAACCAATGCCCGCCATCGCAAAACCCAGAGCCGTGCCCATTTTTGTCGGGTACCAACGCTCTACCGTAACAATAAAAGGTATCCAGCCAGCCTGAGAAATCCCAATAGCAGTGATCACGCCAAAGGTGATGTAAAGCTGCCACCACGTTTGCACCTGGGATGTGAGTAACATGCCAATCAGAAAAATAAGCCCGCCGAAAGCAATCGTCCACTGGGCGCCAATCTTTTCAACCATACGGCCATTCATCGGTCCGGCCAGACCGTGGACGACACTCATCACCGAAATGGCCCCGGCAGTGAGTGAGCGACTCCAGCCCATGTCTTCGACCAAAGCCACAAGAAAGACAGAATAGGCAAACCATACCCCGTAAACGACGCCCAGGGTGATAAAGGCGACAAGTACCGCCATTGGTCCATGCCAGGCTTTTTGCAGAGTATTACTAGTCGTGACTTTATCGGGAGTTTGTACTGTCATTTTATAATCTATTCAATGGAGGTCTTACTTCTTAATGGGAATTTTACGTTTCTGTAGGCGTAATAAGCAGAAACTGTCGTCTATCTGCTATTTGCAATCGCTGCAGACCACTATAACGCACTCTCAACACAGCACCCTGCCTAGAGCGCGGCTACCCACTAGAAACGTTAAGCCGAAACTGTAAGTAGAAAAACTAAGTGCGGATTTCGTAGAGTGTGTTGAGAGAGTACTCGATAGAAAATGCTAATTGAGTACGACTCTCAGCGGCTATAGCGTTAGTTGTTAATAACGTAGCGCAGGCGTGGGTAACTTATCCTGTAGTAGGTATTCACCCACACTTCGAGTGCGGAAACTTAGGGGATCGTGCAGACTTAATGTACGAATATCTCGCCAGAAACGATCGAGGTTTTGCGCACGTAATGCTGAACGCGCGCCACAGGCACTAAAAATATCCTGGCAAACTTTTAACCCTGTATCGGTGGCAACAATTTTCGCTTGAGAGACTGCAACAGAGGCCGCAGCGCGCAAGCTCGCCATTTCTTCAAGGCTAGCACTAGCTCTTGCATCAAGTGCCACATCGACCAATCGCGCAGCTTCATAAGTCATCGCTTCCGCTGCTGCCAACTGCGAGCTGAGAGCACCTATTGTGTTGAGTATATAGGGATCATCTATCGCTCGATCAAAATCGAGACCTGGCCAGGGGTGAGCCCGGGTCTTTTCTTTGACATAGGCAATGCCTTCGCGCATGGCACCTTTGGCAGCACCAATAAAGACACTCGTAAAACCGATTTGTGTGATGGGTCCAAGTAAATTAGTCACCGCCATTTTTCGAGTTTCATCAGTGATGCTGGTCATTACTAACTCGGAGGGTGCGAACACTTTATTAAAAATCGTCGTGCCACTGCCTGTTCCTCTTTGGCCCATAGCATCCCAGTCATCAATGATTTCCAGGCCTTTGGCATCTTTAGGAACAATAGCGAGACCCATATTTTTACCACACATACCAATCACAGCCAGCTGATCACCCGCTAAGGAGCCGGTAGAAAAGAATTTTTTACCGGTAATTTCAACACCTCCGTCTACGGGTGTCAGCGTCAAGTCATACCCCTTTTTTAAGTTATTATTTTTTTCAGAAGCTGCATTACCAAGAAAAACATTTCTCTCAACGATATCGGCAAATACCTTTGCCTTTAGTTCATCCGGAGCTAACTCATCAAGGAAAGAGGCACCAAGCAAACAATGCACTAAAAACATTTGACCAATAGCAGGATTACCCTGTGAAAAAGAAGTAATAGCTCGTGTCACATCCCTACAGGACGAACCCAAACCACCATAGCTTTTTGGTACAGAAAAGCCCAAAACACCACTCTTCTTGAGTTTATCCATCTCTTCTTTAGGATATTCACCTTTAAGATCTCGTTCTGCATAAGTAAGCGAAAACTCATCTGAGAGCTCGTCAATGGATTCTAAGGCATCACTAACATTTTCAATTCTCATATATTACAACCTTAATTACTTTTAAAAATATGGGTTAAAACTGATAAGTTGCAGAAAACACTGTCTCATTACGACGTATACCCGGCTCCGCCAAGTATGAACCAAGCCCCCAGGGTCCCTGATCATCGCCACTAACACGCCAATATAAATGCTGCTCCGCTGTAAAAACTAGATGTTTCGAATATAAATATTCCATCTTTATTTTGTTATAAGCTCCGGTAGAACGAGGGTCATAGGCAAACACAAATAACGGCTTCCAAAGACCTGCTGCACCATAACTCGTCGATGCCGAAAAAGTAATAACGAACTCATCTTGATCAAGCCTATTATTATTCGTACTGACATAACGACCAGGCACTGCTGCACCATTGACTACAGCGGGTTGCACATCATAAAAAGACCCGCCCTGATAATAATTATTGTAGTCAAGATAACGACGCCAGAAAAACTGGGTCGATAGAAAGAATGTTCGCAAGCTATTTAATGCCGGAATCCAGGTCGGCCGATCCACGCCAATCATGACCACAGACTGACGAGCCGTATCAAAACTATTTCCATTTGGGTTTGCCCTACGAGGGGCATCTGCTGCAATGGCAACGGGAACACCCGACGTAATCGTAGATTCAAGTCGAAAAACGGATTGCGTATAACGATCTTCAGAAAAGCTTGCCGTTACACCAAATACATTAATCCGAGGGTTGACTGTCTCGACCACGGTATTGAATGTACCAAAGTTGTCTAGCCCTGCCGACTTAATTTTTACGCCCGTAGTCTGCGAAAAACCATAAAAGTAATTGACACTAAAATCGATTTCATTCCATATCCCCTTGAAACGAAAACCTCCCTGCATATTACTAAACTTTCTTTCATCAGGAGCTCCATCTATTACGGTGACATTTAGATCGTGAAGGGTGCTGCCAATCAGCACTGAATTTGCATCATGGTTCTGCAAACCAATGCCCCTAACAGCCCATGGTCGCGGGTATTTAGTTGCCACTATTGTGGGTTTAAAGTCATCTGGAATAAGTATGATTTCAAGAAAGGTTTCATCAAATGCACCAATTTTCCCAATATCCCAGATACCTCTGGCCATCCACAATGGAATGCGAATGTCTTCCCAGGATTCACGTGTACCGTGCCATGTTCTATCCAGAGGGTTGATAACGTCCAGCGCACGAAAATTATCGGTCTCACCCCAAACAACCTGTTGTTTCCCCAGGCGAAGAGAAAAGGGAGCCATCATAATATCAACAAAGGCTTCACGTATTTTATATTCTTCTTTACCCCTGTCGTTCAGCACACCGTAACTATCTCGAATATCGTAGGCTGCGTCATAGACAGCACGGCCAAGAAAGGTAAATGTTGCCTCTTCAATAGGACCTGCGGAGAAACGATTAAAAGCCTGCCCATCACGCAAAAAATAATACTTACCTTCCAACTGAGCAGTATTACGCTGATGTGTAAGCTCGCCATCATGTAAAAATGAGGCTCCATTTTTCATGATATTGTAAGTTTTAGCATAGCCTTCAAGTTCAAAATCTTCACCAAAATTGATAATTCCCCATGAGAACATTGACACTAAGTTGGCACTTAAAAGAACTAATAACTTGGCGAACTGATTCCGGTGAATAAGCATGTAGTCAACCTCAATGGTAATTATTTTCAGGCCAGCAATAGGTGTTCGAATAACCCGAGCATCAAGCATCGTCTAAAAGTAAATTACTTTCCTTAGCGTCGACCGCTGATCATGTTACGTAATGAATAAAATTGTTTAGCACGCGCCGCAGTAAATTCTTTCTTATTAGTGAAGCAATGGGTCATCGTTGCGTGTGGTTTTTTTGCATTAATATCCGTTTGACCCAAATGCATGAAGACTTTATGCCCTAGGGTCTCAGAAAAATCCTGCTTAAGATATGGGGCTTGCGCAGGGGGCTCTTTATCGTAATCCTCAGAATATTTAAGAAAATGCTGATTCATACGCAGCAACTGATCATCTTTTGCATCAAAGGCAAACATCCAATGAGTCCAGAAGGTTTCCGCATCAACAAAAACAACTCGTGCGCTATACGGGTGGTCCTCTCTTTTAGGCTTTATAAGCACTACGTGTGTATCTCGCACTTCCCAGCGTGCCTTATGTGGCACCCATAAACTATCCCCTCCAAACTCAGGGTTGGTCTTGACATTATTTGTGGCCAGTATTTTTCGCTGACCTAAATACTCCCAATTATTTTCGTAAACCTTGCCACCAAAACCACTGTTGTCTTCACGAATCATATCCATGCCCATTAACTCACCCGTTCGCTCGGAAGCGAGTGTGCGACGGGGTTTACGCTGAGCAGGCATATACAGCCAGCCAGAGTTTTCTCTGTGGTGATCGACGTAACTAATGGACATATCTTTCGCCCCGGCCATATCCCGCGGCGAACGAAACTCCATCACACGCTTGCTTTTAACTTCTTCATAACCAGGCACCAAGCTATGGTCACCCC
>JBFHDT010000126.1:0-6426 GCA_041584575.1 Porticoccaceae bacterium | reverse complement strand
GCTCAAATTGTTATAGGAATTGACCAGAACATTTGACTCAGGGGTGTCCAGATCAAGATGGGCGGCAAGGTAGGCGAGGCGGAAGGTGGCGTAGTCATATTCCAGACTGTTACTAAGCATGAAACCATCTCTGACGCGAAGTTCGCCATCGCTTATTAAATCCTGATTCGTTTGCCCAAAGGTCATCTGTAGTGTGTTGCGCCAGTCGCCAGAGTCCCGGGTGTAAATAACATCAACGCCATCGATGTTGGTGATGGGTACGATCTGATAGAGCTCTTGAGGGCCGCGTATCCAGGGGTTGGCATAACCCACTAGCCGGGTGTCGGACACCATAAAAGTAGCGAGTACAGTACGACCGAGTCGTATGCTGACATTGTCGTTAAGCCGATATCGAATGTTGGCCCACTCAATGGCAGGGGCCCAGGCATTGTCTTCCTGACGTTCAACGACGACTTGTAAAACAGCAGACAAGCGTTCATTAAACTGGGCATTAACTTGTCCCCCGAGTTTGGTGTCGACACCTGCGTGCCACTGGCTCGTGTGTCCAGCGCCATTGGGCTGTAACAACCAGCTGGAGACAAGGTCGGCCTGATCTTCATCGGAGTAAATAGCGCTTAGGGTGCCGAAAACGTTAAATGAGTAATTGGGCTTAAGCATATCGAGAGCAAAGGTTTGGTGCCCAGATAGACAGCTTGTTATTACAATAGCGGCAAAGGTCAAGCTCTTTAGCTGGTTATGCATGTCCACGACCTTGCTTACGTAGTGCTCTATTCTTCATTAAAGGCTTATCTCTTTTTGTGCCATCGTTGACTTCATTGTTGCTGGTGTTTTCCCGCATAGACTCAAAAAATACAGAAGATAACTTATGGTTATAACTACTGTGATCAAAGGTAAGGTTTTATCGCCTGGCTTACAAGCTCTGATCTGTGGAAAAGCAGGGTTAGTGCAAACGGTGTTAACGGGTTAACAGGCTGCGGACGGTTTTACGGGTCTTTTTATTCAATGGCGGCGTTGACTTCGTCAACCGGTCTTGAAACACAGAGCCAGTCTAGGGCGATTAAATCGACGTCAGGCGAGGTGGTGATGCCCAGTGGTGAGAGGGTGATTATTAACTCGCCAACCTCGGTTAATTTCAGTCACCAACCCGGCGCAAGCTTGGGCTGTGTCCAGGGCTTCGTCGGCGAACAAGTCGTCAACCTGCCCGTCAATTGTCGAAGAGGCGTACTTCTGGTTGGAATAGCAGACCGGCAGTAATACAGACGATACTGGGCAGCAGGGCGCTTTCAAACATTGAATGAATTCGAAAAACGCTTCTGATGATTAAATTGCTTGAAATAGCTGTTTCAGCCCGTTTGTAATCAGCAGGGATTAGAGGGTTAGAAAATGAGAGCTGGGGTGCTTACATTTTTGATGTTGTCAGCACCCCGTTAAGATCATGGGTTAGTCTGTTAGAAAACCAGTTGTATGGCATACCAGGCCATCAGTAAAACCTGTACAAAGAAAAATGTTGCTCGCACCCAAACTACCAGAGGTGCTGTGGAGATCATGTGGGCGACGGATTGACCGATGCGGGCATAAAGCACATACATAACCGTGCCTTCCATTATTGAAAACTGGCCTGAGAGACCAGCAGCGGCGACCAGTGCGGCAAAAACTGGCAAGGTTTCGGTGCAGTTTAAATGGGCGCGCGTTACTCGTTGACCAAAACCGGGCAGGTCGTCACCGGTGGGCGAGAAGGCATTAATGGCTTTTTTGCCGGTGAAGAAATTCGCCATACGCAAATTGGCGACGGTTAATAACAGCAACACTGTCCATCCGGCAAAGCCGGCGAGAGCGAAGAGGGCGGGGTTCATGGTGAGTATGTCCGGTGTATTCATTATTCTTATCTCTAATTAATGGAAGCTGCATGCTACTCGATCGATCACTGGGGGTAAATCCTCAAAAGGGGCTGATACCTTTGCAAAAAGACATGGCCGGAAAACCGTTAGAGAAATATAATGGAGGCGATCACGTTTGGCTCCATTCTTATAAAACGTCGTGTTAACCCTTCTCGTTGTGTCGTGTCAAAAAGGATTGTTATGTCCAGTTTTAGTTATGATTTGGTGATTATTGGCGCTGGTCCGGCAGGTGAGGCCGCCGCGATGCGAGCTTCAAAACGAGGTAATCGTGTTGCGATTATTGAAAATAGAAGTGAAGTTGGCGGTTCCTGCGCTCATTTAGGCACTATTCCCTCCAAAGCCCTCAGACATTCAGTGCGCCATACTATTCGCTATAACTCCGACAGTATGTTTCGCGATGTGGGTGAACCTCGTTGGTTTTCATTTCCCGGGCTATTAAAGCGCACAGAAAAAATTATCGAAAGTCAGGTTAAATTACGCACCTCTCTCTATGCACGAAACCGCATCGATATTATTTTTGGCCAGGCAGCTTTTCGTGAAGAGGGTTGCATTGAAGTTAAAACACAACAGGGTTCGACAGACTTAATTTTTTATAAAAAAAGTGTCATTGCAACGGGTTCAAGCCCTTATCACCCCGACGAAATCGATTTTGAGCACTCGCGGGTTTATGACAGTGACACAATACTGTCTATGGAGCATACGCCAAGACGTATTTTGGTTTACGGGGGTGGTGTTATTGGTTGCGAATATGCCTCGATATTTGCCGGGCTTGGCTTGAAGGTTGACCTTGTCGATAGCAACCCTCGCTTGCTTTCATTTTTAGACAGCGAAATTTCGGATGCTTTAAGTTATCACCTGCGAGATCAGCGGGTGGTGATTCACCAGAATGAGGCGTTTAAGTCACTGGAGACATCCGATAGAAATATTACCTTACACCTGCATTCTGGCAGGCGTGTGCGAGCCGATGCTCTGCTTTGGTGTAATGGTCGCAGTGGTAATACCGCCAACTTGGGGCTTGATAAGGTCAATCTAAAGGCCAACCATAGAGGGCAGCTGGAGGTAAATGAACATTACCAAACCGCTAATCCTGATATTTATGCGGCGGGTGATGTGATTGGTTGGCCCAGTTTGGCGAGTGCAGCTTATGATCAGGGGCGGGCGGCATCTGCGGCATTGCTGGGGGAGGATAATTATTTTGTAGATGATGTTCCTATAGGGATTTACACCATTCCAGAGATTAGCTCCGTCGGTAAGACGGGTGAAGAGTTGTCGAAGGAAAATATTCCCTACGAAATAGGGACTGCCAGCTTTGCAAATTTAGCGCGAGCGCAAATTGCACGGGAGGCCGTGGGTATGCTGAAGATTTACTTTCATCGAGAGACCCTTGAAATACTGGGTATTCACTGCTTCGGTTATCAGGCCGCAGAGATTATTCATATTGGCCAGGCGATAATGAAACAGCCGGGTAAAGCGAATACGATAGAATATTTTGTGAGTACGACGTTTAATTACCCTACGATGGCAGAAGCTTATCGAATGGCTGCACTCAATGGCCTCTACCGTCTGTAAACCATTTGGTAGTGTCGGGCTTCTGCTAGGCTAAGCACGGATTAGAATAATACCTTTTAAAGAGGGCCTTACATGTTGCGCCAAGAAGAAATAGCCTTGTTCCCCTTGCAGACCATTCTGTACCCGACCATCGGCAGTCGCATGCAAATTTTTGAGCAACGCTACTTGCGCTTGGTGAAAGAGTCGATGGCTGAAAGCAAACCCTTTGGCATCTTGCCCATCATCGAAGGAAAAGAAGTGGGCGCTACGCCTGAGATTTTTCCCTGGGGTACGTTAGTCACGATCCGCGATTTTGAGCAGCAGCCTAATGGCCTGCTCTCCATTACAGTACAGGGTGAGCAGCGCCTTCATATTGGTGCTACTCGTGTTGAAGGTGATGGTCTGATGTTTGGCGAGGCTGAAATTTTCCCCGCCGATGATGATGAGCCTATCGGTTTCGCCGAAGATGATCTGGTCGACATGTTGGAAAGTCTTGCTAAACACATGGGGGTCGATAAGTCGGTATTTTTGGCCGATTTAACCAGGGCAACTCTGGTCTGGCGTTTGGCGGGCGTGTTACCGGTTAACCCAGAGCGCAAACGCTCGCTATTGGCTATGGCGACGGTTGACGAGCGATTGATGGAAATTAAAAAATGGGTGATAGAGCTGCGTATGCGTGGCGCCAAGCCTGCGAAGTAATCGAAGGGTTTTCAGTAAAAGCTTCAGCAGCGCTTTCAATAAAGTGCTGCTTCCTTTCTCGAGCTCACCATTAATTATTATGCGTCAGTCGGCCGACCTTTGAGCATGCGCAGGGGGTTGTAGGTCAGTACAATGTCACCGTTTTGATTAACCACCTTATTAAAGGTGCGTACCAGGCCGCGATTGCCCTTACTGGTTTCGCGTACTTCAGTAATTTCCAACTCGACGTGAATGGTATCGCCCGCCAGGCAGGGGCGTTTCATGTCCAGCTCCATATTCAGAAAAGCCATGCCCGTGCCCTGCATGGTGGGTAGCAGCAGACCTTCTGCAAAACTGTAAACGAGCGCACCGGGAGCGAAGGGCTCTTTGATTACCGACTTTTCGCGCAGAAATTCCCGGTCGCTAAATACTACCTCGTGTAGGCCGATAAGGTTAACGAAGGCGCAGATATCAGCTTCCAGTACCGTTCTGCCCCAGGATTTGTAGGTATCACCAACTTGCAGGTCCTGCCAGTAAAAGCCTTGGCCGAGTTGTTTCACGTTTTTCTCCTGATGATTAATGTATTTATTGATGCGAAAGTGGCGTTGATAGTGCAGAAATTGTTCTTCGTCTGCAAACGGCCCTGTGCAAATGGTGCCCGATAGAAAGGTCTTTGTCTCTCGCGGTAGGCACGAGCCTCGCGCTATAATGAAGAGCACGATGAGCTCAGCTTAAAACGGGCTAGAGTTTATAGACATAGCACAGAAAAATAGCACAGAGAGATCGAATGGATATTAAAGCGTATATGCAAAGCCTGGGTGTCAGTGCCCGTGCTGCCGGCCGAGTGATGGCGCGCTCCGATAGTGGGGTAAAGAATAAGGCTTTGTTGGCAATTGCCGAGGCTCTCGATGAAGATCGAGCCCTGTTGGCCACTGCCAATGGTCGTGATATGGACAATGGCCGCAGTAATGATCTCGACGCGGCCCTGCTCGATCGTCTCGAGCTAACGTCAGCTCGCATCGATGGCATGATAGAGGGCCTGCGCCAAGTGGCGGCATTGCCCGACCCCATCGGTGAAGTCACCGCCATGAACTACCGGCCCAGTGGTATTCAGGTGGGCAAAATGCGTGTGCCATTGGGGGTGATCGGTATTATTTATGAGTCCCGCCCCAATGTCACGGTTGAAGCGGCGAGCCTGTGTTTGAAGTCTGGCAATGCCACTATTTTGCGTGGCGGCAGTGAGTCTATTCACTCTAACCAAGCCATTGCTGGCTGTATTCGTAATGGCCTGGCCGCTGCGGGCCTGCCCGATACGGCCGTGCAGGTGGTGGAAACCACCGATCGCAGCGCTGTGGGTGAGTTGGTGACGCTGTCAGATTATGTCGACGTGATTGTGCCGCGTGGCGGCAAAGGCCTGATTGAGCGCATTAGTCGCGAGGCGACCATTCCTGTTATCAAGCATTTAGACGGCGTCTGCCACGTTTACATCGACGATAAGGCCGATCTCGAAAAAGCCTTTAATATCGCCTTTAATGCCAAAACCCACCGTTACGGTGTCTGCAATGCCATGGAAACCTTGTTGGTTGCCGAGGGCGTAGCCGAAGCGGTTCTCCCCCGTTTGGCGGCTGCTTATGCGCAAGAGGGCGTTGAAATGCGGGGCTGTGAGCGGGGTCGTGCAATTATTGCCGCATCAAAACAGGCCTGTTCGGCGGCGAGCGAAGACGATTGGCAGGCGGAGTATCTGGCGCCGATTTTGGCGATCCGCGTGGTGGCCGATATGGACGAAGCGATGGATCACATCGAAACCTACAGCTCGCGCCACACCGAGGCCATTGTCACCGAGGATTACACCCGGGGGCGGCGCTTTTTGAACGAGGTCGACTCCAGCTCAGTAATGATCAACGCCTCCACCCGCTTTGCCGATGGCTTTGAGTATGGCCTCGGTGCAGAGATTGGTATTTCGACCGATAAAATTCATGCCCGTGGGCCGGTGGGTCTTGAGGGCCTTACCAGCCAGAAATATATTGTGTTGGGTGATGGGCACATTCGTGAATAAAGTAGGCGTGAATAAAAATGCAGCCGTGAATAAAGTAGGCGCGGGTCGGCAGGAAACCTCTCCATTTTGAAAGCGCTCGGTATTTTTGGTGGCACTTTCGATCCCGTACATATCGGACATTTACGCACCGCCGTCGAGTTGCGTGAGCACCTTGGCCTCGATGAAATGCATTTGATGCCCTCTGCCCGCCCGCCCCACCGTGAACAGCCCGGTGTTAGTGCCGAGCACCGTCTCGCTATGTTGCGC
>JBFHDT010000125.1:0-6511 GCA_041584575.1 Porticoccaceae bacterium | reverse complement strand
TAAGGTTTGCAGGCTTGCTTCGCAGCTTTCGACATCGAGGCTTTCATAGGCCGGGCTGGTGAAGAAGGCTTTAGCGTGCTCGATCACTGCATCGGTTAGTGTCGAGGGGCTGTCAATCTCCTGCAGCCATTCTTGCTCAACTTTCGCGGCGAAGACTTCTGCCGTCCAGGCTTTAACAAGGATTTTAATACGCGCTTTGTACTTGTTATCGCGACGACCATAGCGATTGTAAACTCGTAAGATCGCTTCGAGATAAGTCAGTAAATGTTTGGCGGGGAGAAAGTCTTTAATGACCTGACCAATAGCAGGGCTACGACCGAGGCCACCACCGACCAGCACTTTAAAGCCCACTTCGTCATTGGCATTTTTAAGAACCTGTAGGCCAATGTCGTGAACTTGAATGGCAGCGCGATCACTTTCTGCGCCGGTCACCGCAATTTTAAATTTGCGGGGTAAGAAGGCGAATTCAGGGTGCAGGGTCGACCATTGTCGGATGATTTCACACCAGGGGCGTGGGTCTTCTATCTCATCGGTGTTAATGCCGGCGAATTCATCGGAGGTTACATTGCGAATACAGCTACCACTGCTCTGTATACTCTGCATGTCAACAGCGGCTAGCTCGGCAAGGATATCGGGCACCTCTTCCAGTTGGGGCCAGTTGAGCTGGATATTTTGCCGCGTAGTAAAGTGCGCATAGCCCTTGTCATACTTGCGGGTTATATGAGCCAGGGTGCGCAACTGTGTTGCGGACACCATGCCGTAGGGGATATTGATGCGCAGCATGGGTGCGAGGCGCTGTACATAGAGGCCATTTTGCAGGCGCAGAGGCAGGAAAACGCCGTCGGAAATTTTACCCGCCAGATAATCATCGGTCTGGCGGCGGTACTGAGCGACGCGTTCGTCGATCAGAGTTTTATCGTGTTGGTCGTAAATGTACATAAAGTCTCGCTTCCTTCCCTAACTATTGAAAATACCGAGTAATTCGAGTATTTCCAGCGGTGTGAATGATAGCCTTCTGAAGGCTTAAGGTGAAAAACCCTTTCTTTATATTCCCGTCTAAAAAGGGAATAAGACGGCCTGTAAGAATGAGGACAGTCGGCCCTTTGGCTGGTAGAATGCAGCCCGTTTTATATGTCTACGCGCTGTTTGGAAAAATGTAGGCTCAAATATCGAGGCTCTGACAAGCTCGGTTATAGTTCTTAATTAATTGGGTCGTTGTACCTATCGAGGTTGGAAGACTATGAGTGATCAGGATAAAGCTGCAAAGAGTGATAGTTTTGTTGATGCCATTGCCGCATTGGTCGTTATTTCATTAGCCGTGTTAACGGCGGTTGTTTTTCTTAGCAATCAATAACCCGGGGAGTCGCCTGTTTATTGAAGGCGCTCTTTCGAGTTGAGTTTGAAAATCTTTTTATGCAGTTAAGCTGGTAGCCTTGGCGAGATCACTGCCAATAGGGCTTGTACGCCTACCATTATAGCCCACGTAGCTAAAAAGCTGATTCAGCAGGGTCGGCTTTTTTATCGTCTACATTTGTGCTTTCGCATCGACTAAGTGGGTTTAGTGGTCGGCTTGATTGGTTTTGATATGCTATGTTAGGCGCTGCTTAATAAAGGCTCCTAACTAATGAAAGTAGCAAATAATGTCTGGCTGTTTATGCTTTGTCAGGCCTTGACCATGTCGATTCCGTCTTTTGTCATTTTCGTTGGTAGCATTATTGGTGCAACACTGGCGCCCGATCCGAGCCTTGCCACATTGCCTGTTGCCGTTTTTATACTTGGCTCTGCACTCGCCACATTGCCCGTCATTCTTGCAATGCGGCGTTTTAACCGCAAACCAGTCTTCCTGTTTTGTGCGGCTACAGCCGGCGTTGGCTGTCTTTTGGCCATCTATGCACTCGAATTACAGAGTTTCTCTGCCTACTTATTGTCCGTTGTTGTGCTGGGTGTTGGCTTGGCTGCTGGACAGCAATATCGTTTTGCCGCGATGGAAAGTGTCTCCCATGAGGATGTCCCGCGTGCCGCATCTCGGGTTTTAGTGGGTGGCATTGGGGCGGCTTTTTTGGGGCCTGAGCTGGCAGTGCGCGGTGAGCAATTAACCACAACGGCCTACCAGGGCTCTTTTGCTCTACTGATGGTGGTGGCTATTGCGGTCTTTGTGGTGCTGTTTTTCTTCAATGAAGTGCAAAAGGATGAGCAGCAAAGTACTGCTAAAAGCCGGCCTTTACTTGAAATCCTTAGGCAACCTGTCATTTTAGTGGCGGTTATTTCTGGCTGTGCAGGCTTTGCCATAATGAGCCTGGTAATGACCTCCACCCCTTTGCACATGCATTTCGAAAATGGTCACAGCCTGGTCGATACCAAGTGGGTGATTCAAAGTCATATTGTCGCGATGTTTTTACCTTCTTTCTTTGTTCCCTGGATAATCCGCCGCATTGGAGTACAAGGGCTTATAAGCGTGGGCATTGCTGCTTTGCTTATAATGTGCGCAGTGGTTTTTTCAGAGTATGCCTTTATCAATTATTGGGTGTCACTGGTGCTGCTGGGTATTGGCTGGAACTTTCTGTTTGTTGGCGGCACTACGCTACTGCCCGAAGGTTATCGCGAATCTGAACGTTTTAAAGTACAGGCTTTGAATGACTTTACTATTTTCGGTATTCAAGCTGTCGGGGCTCTTCTCGCAGGGTGGATACTGAGCACTTTGGGTTGGCAAGTTTTATTGCTCATTAGCCTGCCAATATTGGGTTTGTTGATATTTGCGCTGATTTACTGGCACAAAGTAAAACAGCCCGTGGCTATCTCCTGACAAAGATGGGTAAGTTTCGCTGGGTAAATTTAGCCTGGTTAAAGTAGCTCGACTAAAGTAACTATTGTTGCCACAAAAATGACGAATAAAAAAAGCTCCGTCCTCGTGCTTAAGTGAGGCGGAGCTTGTATTCGTACTATTCGGTTTTTTTAGCCAATCATGCTGTAACCGCCACTGGCACTGAGTACCTGGCCGGTAATGTATCCCGCAACTTGCTGTGAAGATAAAAACACCACGGCATTGGCAATATCCTGCGGCTTGCCGATACGCTTCAGTGGCAGGGTCTTGGCAATGGCTGCAAACTGAGCTTCAGTAAACATCGCATCTTTCTCTTTCCACATGCTATTTTCGCTAGTTTCCTCGGTGGTCTCGGGTACGGTGACGCCGGGGCAAACGCAGTTACAGCGAATGTTGTAGCGACCATTTTCCTTAGCGATGGTTTTCATAAAGCTGTTGGTGGCTGCCTTTAAACCGCCGTAAACGGCTTCGCGGGGCTCTCCCTGGCGGCTGGCGTCGGAGCTGATGGAAACCATAGAGCCTCCACCATTGGGTACCATGTGGGCGAGAGCGACCTTTGTGCAGTTCAATAGGCCAACGTAGTTAATGGCGATCAGTTTCTGCCAAAGCTCTGGTGTGGTCTGAGTGAAAAACATGAGGTCATCCCAGCCGACGTTGTTGACCAGGGCTTCAACCGTACCAAAGGTTGAAGCTACGGTGTCGAAAAGGTTTTCAACGCTGGCTAAATCGGTAATGTCCGTTTTAATAACCTGAGCGTCAGTAGCACCAGCTTCTTTAGCGAGGGCGGCAACTTTTTCGCCACTCTCAACGTCGAGGTCGGCAATGGTGATTTTCGCCCCTTCTTCGGCGAACTTTAGAGCGATGGCGCGGCCAATGTTAGAAGCGGCGCCGGTAACGATAACTGATCGAGCTTTTAAATCTAAGTCCATAATAAAGTCCTAAAAATCAGGTTGTTGCAGAATAAATAGTATATTTATTTCACATACTTGCGGAAGTTGGGTTTGCGTTTTTCGGCCAGAGCATTCACTCCTTCACGGGACTCTTCAGAGTCGTAATAGAGACGCAGAGCTTCAAGGCCAAGGCTAGCAATGCCGCGAATGTTTTCAGTGGCAGCATTGAAAGAGCGCTTGCCAATAGAAATCGCCGTAGGACTGCGTTCTTCGAGCTCAGCACACCAGGCATCAACTTCAGCGTCGAGCTGGTCGTTGGGTACAACTTTGTTGACCAGGCCCATTTCCTGAGCTTCAACTGCGGTGTAGCGGCGGCACATATACCAGATTTCTTTAGCTTTTTTGTCGCCGACAATTTGTGCCAGCAAGGCAGTACCAAAGCCGGGATCAATGGAGCCCATTTTGGGGCCAACCTGGCCAAATTGTGCATCTTCACCGGCAATAGTTAAGTCGCAAATGGTCGCCAGTACGTTGCCGCCACCAATAGCGTAACCCTGCACTTTGGCGATCACGGGCTTGGGCACATCACGAATAACTGTATGCAGATCTTCAACAGGTAAACCAATTGTACCGCGACCATCGTATTGCCCGTCGTGGGAGGACTGATCGCCACCGGTGCAAAAGGCTTTTTCGCCAATACCCGCTAAAACGATAACGCCAATGCTGCTATCCCAGCCCGCCGTCTGGAAAGCATGAATTAATTCATCACAGGTGACGCCGCGAAAGGCGTTGTAAACCTCTGGGCGATTGATGGTGATATAGGCAGTTGCGCCTTTAACTTCGTAGATAATATCCTGATAATCCATATGACCTCTTATATTTCCCGCGCTGAGCATTAGGGTGGATGTAGTTCATCACAGGCTGACGACTGGCTAGTGATGAGCCTTGGTTATTGTAACGGTAGAGCCTTTATGACACGAGTTTTTTCATTCTGGCAGCCATGAAATTTGGCCATTGCTCAAGACTCAGGCGAATTTGGGTGCGCGTTTTTCCACAAAAGCTTTTAGACCCTCGCTGACAGCATCGCTGCGCAAAGCGGGTGTAGCTAAATCGAGTTCGAGAGCCAAGCCTTGTTCCAACGGCATATCAAGCCCTCGATCGCTCAGCTGCTTCATCAGTGCTAGCCCCGCGGAGCTGCGTTGGCAAAGTTGCTGGCAATAGGCGAGGGCGCTATCGAACAAGGTGTTATCTTCCACCACATAGTTAACCAGACCAAAATCAAGAGCTTGCTCTGCATTAAGCCAACGGGCGCTGAACATCAGTTCAATAGCACGGCGGCGACCGATTAGGCGTGTTAAACGTTGGCTGCCACCCCAGCCCGGGACTAAGCCAAACTGGGCGTGTTGGTCGCCCAGTTTGGCACTTTTCCCAGCAAAGACTACGTCGCCTGCAAGTATGAGTTCGAGCCCGCCCGCCAAAGCTAGGCCCTGTTGAGCAATAACCACAGGCAGGGGAGAGGTCTCCAGTTTTCTCAATGTATCGTGCCCGGTTTCCAAAAAGGCGCGAATATCTTCATCGCTGTCGCGAAAACCACTGACTTCTTCGAGATCGGCTCCTGTGCAGAAGTTTTTACCATTGGCGACGATTAATACAGCACGGATAGAACTATCGATTTCAAATTGATCCATCGCTTCATACAGGGCTTCGTGTAGGGCCATCGACAGGCAGTTAAATTGCTCGGGGCGGTTTAAGGTGATGATACCAACAGCATCCTGTTGGCTAAGTTCGGCGACTAAATTCATGCTTGTCCTTCTTAATATGGTTTTATAACGACTTGTTAATGAAGTGTTTGTTGATGGTTGTTAGCCGGGTTTGCCGACATAAGTACGAGCGATAACCATTTTCATAATCTGTGCGGTGCCATCGCCAATTTGCATACCGAGCACATCGCGCAGGCGCTGTTCAAAGGGTAACTCGTCGCTATAACCACCGTGGCCGTGGGTTAACAGACACTGTTGGGTTATATCAAAGGCCAGTTTGGGTGCCCACCATTTCGCCATCGCTGCTTCTTTGGTGTGGTCTTTACCCTGAGCTTTTAGCCACAGGGCTTTCAGACAAACCAGGCGTGCGCCCTCGAGCTGGGTTTCAGCCTCGGCGAGGGGGAAAGTGACGCCCTGATTAACAGCCAGTATTTTGCCAAAGGTTTTACGCTGCTGAATATATTCCCAGGTCTCGTCAAGGCATTTGCGGGCCAGGGCAAGGCACTGTAGGCCGATAAGAGCACGGCTGAAATCAAAGCCCTGCATGACCTGCACAAAGCCTTTGCCGGGATCGCCAATGCGGTATTTTTCCTCAATGCGAACATCATCAAAGAAGAGGGAACCCCGACCTACAGATTTTTCGCCAAGATCTTCAAAACGGGTGCGGGTGATACCTGGGGCGGTGAGATCAACGAGAAAAGCGGAGACGCCGTGGGCTTTTTCTTCGACAGTGCCGGTGCGCGCAAAAACCAGACAAAGGTCGGCTTGTTGGGCCATTGAAATAGAGGTCTTTTCGCCGTTGAGCAGGTAGAAATTACCATCTTCGCTGGTATTGAGCGTTGCTTTCAACGAAACCCCTGCTGCATCTGAGCCACCGCGTGGTTCTGTGAGGCCGATACAGGCAATAGCATCACCATTACAGATGCGCGGCATAACTTCTCCAATAACCTCTGGATGGGCGTGACTAAGAATACAGTTGCCGACAAGGGATGCGTTGATTGGTACATAGGCAATATTCATATCACCTGCTGCAATGGCCT
>JBFHDT010000124.1:0-6536 GCA_041584575.1 Porticoccaceae bacterium | reverse complement strand
TGCTCGCTAAACGAAAGTGATGCTCCTCTCGGCAAAGTGGTTGATTACCCTTCTACCTATGCGCCACAACTATTGTTTGCAATTTCGCGTGACGACGCTCGTGCCGAACTTGATTTTGAAAGTGGGGCGCTGAATGTGTTGCCGTTCGCGGGGGAAGACCTTTGGACGGCCTATGAAATAAGCGGCTGTGACATGAAGGGGAAGCCCTGGGTTGCGGTGGGTGAATTCAGTTTGCCCTGTGAGTCACCATCGATCATTGAATCAAAATCTCTCAAGCTTTATCTCAACTCTCTTAACCAGCATCGTTTTGATTCTTTGCAGAAGGCGAGACAAATTATTGCCGATGATTTGAGCCGTGTTGCTGGTGCCACAGTTGCTGTTGAGCTCTATACCATCGACGACTATGCCCGCAAAGGTTTAACTGTGTTCAGTGGTCAATGTCTGGATGAGCTGGATGTGGATTGTGCGGTTTATCAGCCCGATGCTGACTTACTAGGCTGTTCTGGCGATGCCGATGAGCGGCGGGTCGATGAAACACTATACAGCCATTTAATGAAATCCAACTGTCCCGTCACCGGCCAGCCAGACTGGGCGACGATCTATGTGTGTTATAGCGGTCGGCCAATTTGCAACACGAGCTTGCTACGTTATTTGGTGTCTTATCGTGAGCATCAGGGTTTTCATGAGCACTGTGTGGAAAGGGTATTTCTTGATATTCTCAAACATTGCCAACCGTCGAGCCTGGTGGTTAGCGCACGTTACACGCGCCGGGGTGGACTCGATATTAATCCGACACGCCGCTTGGGTGCTGAGCTCATCGACTGGGCACGCACGGGCCGACAGTAGTGACATTACGACAAGCCGTGACTCTACGCTCGCCAGTCCATCGAAGTCTCGATCTGGAAGCACTGTTTAACCAGTGCTTTTATAAGGATTATCACACCCTGTTAATTGGTGGTGCGGATGAGCCTTTGTACAGTCCTGCAACATCGCATGTTGAACCCCATCGCCTCTATTATCGTGCCGACTACTTTGCCAGTGCCCTGCATGAAATTGCCCACTGGTGTATTGCTGGTGCACAGCGCCGTCAGCAGGAGGACTGGGGCTACTGGTATTGCCCCGATGGACGCAGTCCCGCTCAACAGCGAGCTTTTGAAACAGTCGAAGTGAAACCCCAGGCGGTGGAGTGGCTGTTGTCTGTCGCGGCGGCTGCGCCTTTTCGTATTAGCAGTGATAACTTGTTGGGTACGGCGAATAATGCTGAAGAGAGCGGGGATTTTTATCAAGCAGTTGCCGCCCAGGTGCAGTGCTATCGAGAGACCGACCTGCCACCGCGTGCGAAGCAGTTTTTTCTTGCAGTAGCTGAATTTTATGGCGTTGCCGATCCCTTGGCAGAAAGGCACTATGGTGGACTTGCTCCATGAAAATTATTGCCGATGAAAACATGAGCGAAGTGCAGGCGATCTTCGCCCCCTATGGCGACGTGGTGACTTTGCCGGGGCGTGACATTAATGCTGGCGCAGTGGCCACTGCTGATGTCTTATTAGTGCGCTCGGTCACCAAAGTTGATGAGCAATTACTTGAAGGCAGTAGTGTGCAATTTGTCGGTTCTGCCACCATCGGTACCGACCATATTGACCAGGCATATTTACAGCAAAGAGGTATTCACTTTGCTCATGCCCCCGGTTGTAATGCTGAGGCCGTGGTGCAGTATATGTTCTCTGTTTTCTGCACCCTTGAGCCTCAGTGGCACGATAAAACAGTAGGCATTCTGGGCTGTGGTAATGTCGGTGGCCGCCTGCATCATCGGCTTTCTACTTTGGGCGTGAGCTGTGTGGTTTATGACCCTTTTCTAAATGATGTTGAATGCCATTCGCTGGCAGACCTTGAAACGACGCTCGGTGCTGACCTTATTTGCTTGCATACACCTCTGACACTAGGGGGACCGTACCCAACCCATCACCTGATTAATCGGCAAGTGCTGGAACAGTGTATTCGCCCTGGCGCATTGTTGATTAATGCGAGTCGTGGCGGGGTCATCGATAACCTGGCATTGCTTGCGCATCTGCAAAGGGGGGGCGACTTAAAAGTAGCGTTGGATGTGTGGGAGGGCGAACCCGAAATCAACCTGGACTTATTACGACAGGTTAATATAGCGTCACCCCATATTGCGGGTTATAGCCTGGAAGGACGGTTGAGGGGAACGCTGATGGTGCGTGATGGCATGTGCCGTTCTCTTGGCTTAGCTCTCAAAGATTCGCCAAGCACTTTAGCCGTAAGTTTATCGACGGAAGATAAAGGGCGTACGGCTGGCGCTTTTATAATCGAAAAGGAGCAGGGCCTTGATCAGGCTATACTAAAATCCTATCAGGTAGCTGAAGACGACAAACAAATGCGCAGGGCGCTCGGCGATGAAAGTGTTAATAGCCGAGAAAAAACGGGGATATTGTTTGATGGTTTACGCAAACATTACGTGCAGCGCCGCGAGTTCAGCTACTACAGTGTCAGCGGTCCCGGCGAGCCAGCTTGTCATAATGAGCTAGAACTACTGGGTTTTAATACTCGCTAGTGCGTGTTGTTATTGGTTAATCCCGGATAAGACGGGGTTAATGTTGGGTTTTTTCTTTGTCCTGTAAATGTGCTTCAAGGTCATCACAGGCCTTCTCTATCATCTCATTGGTGATCGGCGTTTCACTACCATCGGGGTTAATAATCGCGGCACCATCAAAATCGAGTGGGCCAATCTCGCGATTTTTTTTCTGGATTTCTTTGTTCATTGTTTTGATCTCTTACAGCAAAATTCTCAGTAGTTGATGACTGAACATAGCACAGCTTTATGACAATAAAAAATCATAAACCACTACATTGACTCCCAGTTGTGCGGGTAATGGTATTTCGTTTTAATTTTATGATGTCTGTCAAAATTCTTGCTCAGCCTGGGTGGCCGGTTGTTGGGCGGCACAACATATCAGGAGGCCTTACTAGAGCCGTAGAGAATTAGTGGCTGGTTTTGACTCTCAGGCTCGATGGGTGGGGAATTGTTATTAGTGGGATGAGGAGTAAGACTTCTTATGGGTCTTGTCGATTCGAATATCGTCCAACTGTAGATCGCTTAATGGAAGGCACTGGGCGAGTAAATTACCACAATGCCTTTCGCCTAAAGCGACAGATGGTTTGTCGGTGTTCCCCAGAGGACAGAAGCCTTAGCCATCTTCGCGCATACGCCCTAAAAAACGTGCCAGTCGTTCGATGGCATCATTTAATTCGTGCTCACGGGGCAGGAAGACTATGCGAAAATGCTGAGTGTCGTCCCAGTTAAAAGCGCTGCCCTGTACCAGTAGCATTTTCTCCTGCAGGAGAAGGTCGAGCACAACTTGCTCATCATCGACAATGGGGTAAACCTGTGGGTCGAGCTTGGGGAAGAGGTAGAGTGAGCCCCTGGGTTTTACGCAGCTAACACCGGGAATGGCGGTAAGCTTTTCCCAGGCGAGGTTGCGTTGTTCATAGAAGCGGCCACCTTCAGCTACCAGATCATCGATGGTTTGACGGCCGCCAAGTGCTGTTTGAATGGCGTACATAGATGGCACGTTGGCGCACAGACGCATGGAGGCGAGCATTTCCATGCCTTGAATATAATTGCGGGCACGGTGTTTGGCACCGCTGGCAATGAGCCAACCGGAACGAAAACCCGCCAGGCGGTAATTTTTCGAGAGGCCATTAAAGGTGATGAAAAGGATGTCATCGGCGAGGCTGGCCATGGGGTAGTGCACCGCACCGTCGTAGAGGATGCGGTCATAAATTTCATCAGCAAACATCACCAGATCATTGACTCGGGCGAGGTCTATAATCTGTTCGAGTACATCTTTACTGTACACCGCCCCGGTGGGGTTGTTGGGGTTGATAACCACAATGCCCTTGGTGTTAGGGGTAATTTTGCTGGCCATGTCGTCGAGGTCGGGTTGCCAGTCGGCGGACTCGTCACAGCGGTAGTGCACGGCCTTACCACCGGCAAGAGTTACTGCGGCTGTCCACAAGGGGTAGTCGGGAGAGGGAATGAGTATTTCATCACCATCATTGAGTAGGGCCTGCATGGCCATAACAATGAGCTCACTGACACCGTTGCCGAGGATAATATCGTCGATTTCAACATTGGCGATGCCTTGAATCTGGCAGCGTTGCATGACCGCTTTGCGCGCACTGAAAATGCCTTTCGAGTGACTGTAACCCTGGGCTTCAACCAGGTTGAGAATTACGTCCTGAATAATTTCGTCAGGGGCTTCAAAACCGAAGGGCGCGGGGTTGCCAATATTCAATTTCAGAATACGGTGGCCTTCCTCTTCAAGCCGGTGGGCCTGATCGAGTACAGGGCCGCGAATGTCGTAACAAACGCTGTCTAATTTGGTAGACTTTTGAAAATGCCTCATGGCGATTTGCTTCCCAACAAATGAAAGGTGTTTATGTTTTGAACAGGGGGCGAATTGTAGCGTATTGTCTGCACTTGCAGGCGCTTAGCAGGGCGCAGATTTTAACAAATTGAGAAAAACAAACTAAGAGAAAGAGACCATGACAGACTGGAAAGAGAAAGACGAAGACTACTGGCGTGAAAAACTCACGGCGGAGCAGTTTGAAATTTGTCGCGAGAAAGGCACAGAAAGGCCGTTCACTGGCGAGTATTACACAGAGACATCGCCCGGCAATTATGTCTGTGCCTGTTGCGAAAATACCTTGTTTGAATCTGACGCCAAGTACGACTCCGGCAGTGGTTGGCCGAGTTTTTTTGCTCAAGCTGAAGAAAATGGTATTGATACAGAGACCGATACCTCTCGCGGTATGGAGCGTACAGAAATAATGTGCTCTCACTGCGGTAGTCATTTGGGGCACGTTTTCCCCGATGGCCCGAAACCGACAGGTCTACGCTATTGCGTTAACTCGTTGTCACTCAAATTTGAGCCAGAAGCTGAAGAGAGTGAATGATATATGGTGGGTTTTGCTAGCCTCCTAAGCCTCACTCTTGTGCTCGCCGGTGCCCTGAGTTTTCGTCTGGGGCTACTGCCCCTTGGTACCAGTTTCTCTACTCTCGCGTTTGGCCTGGTTGCCTGTGTGTTTGTGTCGATGACAGCGGCAGCATTAATTTTTCGCCGCCTGGCAAGAAAGCAGAGCCTGGGGAAGCTGGCAATGTGGTTATGTCTTTGCTTGCTGCCGGTGGTCGTGGTTGTTTCTCAAGTGGGGCTGAAAGGTTTCCAGGCACCCGCTATTCACGATATTAGTACGGATCTGGAGCAGCCACCGGCTTTTGTTTTTGCCCAGTCAGAAAGAGTGCCGGGCGATAATACCTTAGAACATGGCGGAGCGGCCCTGGCCGAGCAACAGCGCCTGGGTTATCCGCAACTGAAGCCTCTGCATGTGACTGCTAGTCAAGCCGACGTTTGGGCTGCTGCCAAGGCGGTCATTGCGGATAAGCAATGGCGGATACTGGGTGAAGATAAAAACCGGGGCCACATAGAAGCGGTGGCGACCACGCCTCTGATGGGTTTTGCCGATGATATTGTCATTCGTATTCGTACTGAAGCAATGTCTGAAGAAATGGCCGCTGATGGTAGTGGTGAGCAAAAATCACCGATCGAAGAAAACTTTGTTGTTGATGTACGTTCGGTGTCCAGGGTCGGGGTTTCTGACCTGGGTGCTAATGCGGCGCGCATAGACAGTTTTTTGATTGCACTGCAAAACCGGCTAAATAATTAATATCTGTTAAATAATAAATATCAGCTAAGCAATTATTTCCTGCATTAATAAATAAAAGCAGACTGGAAATACGGCATCAGTAAAGCGTATTAATTAACGCATTCAATAATAAGTACACCTCGGTCTAGAGCACTTTTTTAGTTAGCGCGATGCTTAACCTCAAAAGGCTGGGAAATTCGATCGTTACTCTAAAGGAAACAACAATATGACAGTAGTCGATACCAGTTTTGGCAAGATCAAAGCGCAGCAACAAGAGGGTGTTTTGGCCTTTAAAGGTATTCCCTATGGGGCCCCGCCGGTGGGTGAATTTCGGTGGTTGCCACCGCAGGATCCCTGGCCCTGGGCGGGTGTCATCGACGGTAGTGAATACGGCAAATGGGCACCACAGAATCGTTCCGATATGGTGGCAATTATGGGTGCCGAGCAGGGCGAGCAGGACGAAGCGTGTTTGAGTCTCAATGTCTGGACACCCGCAGCCGACTTCGCCAACCGTCCGGTAATGGTGTGGATACACGGTGGTGGTTTCACCGTTGGTGCTAGCAGCCAGGGGGTTTATGAGGGACGCGAGCTCAGTCGCCACGGTGACGTCGTGGTGGTTACCATTAATTATCGCCTTGGCTTATTCGGTTTTGCCAATTTGAATGAAGCCACTGGTGGTCGCATTCCCGCTACGGGTAATGAAGGTTTACTGGATCAGGTGAAGGCACTGGAGTGGGTGCGGGACAATATCGAGTTTTTCGGCGGCGATCCTGACAACGTCACCCTATTTGGCGAATCAGCAGGGGGGATGAGTG
>JBFHDT010000123.1:0-6571 GCA_041584575.1 Porticoccaceae bacterium | reverse complement strand
TGGGTCAAAATCAATCACGTCCAGTTATGGTGTTTTTAAAGATGGTATTTGCCGAGCAACAGCAGACAGCGTGAATGTTTTTTTCGACAAAACAACCCGAAAATCCGTAACGCCACCAATAGACGTCAAAAAGCACTTCCTGGAAGAACTATCAAAATAAACGACCAGAAGCGCTGATTACTTATTTCACAATACTACTTATCTCGTTCAAATACGGTGAAATCAAAGGCGGCCTGAACCTGTTTGCGCATACAGCGGGATATCGCCCAGTAGATTAAGAACTCAGCCTATGTTCCAAAAATCAACCTTTATTGAATCCGCCCCATAGGCTGAGGGCTGTGAGCGATGCGCCAACCCACATCGAACAATCGTTGCGATGTGAGTAACCATAACTATGTTGACGCCACCAATTGCGATTGTTACAGAAGCGAAAAATTTATTTATTTCATTTCGCTTCTGGTTGAGCAGCTCTTTTTTTTGATTATTTTAGTCTTTATTTCTCACGTATTATGCCTTCCCAAATTGACTGGCAATATGTTCGGCCCACGCGCCAATGGTAATGGCTGGTGGGCCGCCAGGTGAACGTGGCAGTGCTGAGGCATCACTGACGTAAAGGCCAGGGTTATCGAAGATTTCCCCGTTAGCATCGACGACACCATTGTCTACGCTAGAACCCAAACAAGCACCCCCTGTTGGGTGCACGGTAATCGGGGTTTTTGGTGCGTAAATTTTCTTTGCGGTACGTTTTTCAATTTCATTAAAAGCCGCACGAGTGCGGGCAAAAATCGAACTAGTGCCATGGGGATATTCAATGTTGAGCTTACCCCTGCGCATTGTTACCACGCCATTCATATCGTCTTCACCCAGCCCTGCAATAAAAGCCGCGCGTTTTATACGCTCTCTGAGTCTTTTTGGCAGAGGATAGCTGTCCACAGAAGGGAAACCACCACCGCCCAGCATTGGCGGATTTTTATCACCTTTCAACTTTACACCACCCGTGGTCGGTAAGCCGAGGGTTTGGTTCAGGCCTTGCTCGTTATAATCCCAGAACCCCAGATGATCGCCATTTGTGCCATAACGTTTGCCCAACTGTGGCATGCCCGCCAACGTCCCCAATTTGTCACGGCAATGAAAAAGCAGACGTAATGTATTGAGCGTTCCTGCCGCAAGAACGACATGGTCGGCTTCGAGTATGGACTTACTGTTATTGTGGTGATCGGTATATTCAACCCGATAGCGCATAGCACCATAGTATTGACGAACAATGGCGGTCACTTCGCACATATCCTTTACGTCTAGTCCTGCTTTCATCGCAGGTGCCAAATAGGCGAAATCAAGTGTTGTTTTCCCTCCCCCTGGCGAGCCAAGAAAGCCATCATCATTGGCGGTATAGTCGACTTCACATCGCTCAATGCCATGGGCATCCGTCACTTTGCGTGGGTTTTCAGGGTCTTTGGGTAACAGGTAACCCAGACGCGGATCGGGTGGTGGCGGCGCAGCTTCAAGGTGTTTAGAATCACGAAATCGCGCTGCTGAGGTATTTGGTATACCCAGGTCGGCAGTAGGTGTCACTGAACCCATGCGTTCCAGCACTGCGTCGTAATGCGGTGACATAACAGCATCGGAGATGGCTGGATTGTGACCTTCCCAATAATGATCAACTAACGGGCGAACATGGGATGCAGAGTAAACATGGCTGCCCCCGCCCACGCTCGATGAGCAGGCAATATGACTCCCTTCACCATAAAAAACCTCGAACAAACCCTTCTTATTCAAACGCACAGAACCACCGGGAAACCGATTACCGCCGAGGCCTCGAAGAGCCTGTGTAAACAGCTTCCCCCCCCGAGGAAAACCCACCCGGCGTTTAATACCCATTGATCGCACTGGAACCGTATCGCGCCACGGCCCGCGCTCCAGAACAGTCACAGCATGCCCTGCTTCAGCCAGGCGGGCGGCGCAAATAGCACCACCAAAGCCACTACCGATAACGATAATTTTCTCTGAACCTGACACTCTTGAAGACATCGCTATTCAACCCTCTGTTTATCTCTTGCTTGTTCGTGATTTATTAAACAGGTTTCTGTGACAAACCCTAATTTAGCCAGCACTTCTAAGGATGTATTTCACTTCACAACAGTTATCACCCATGGCTCGCGACTGGCTCACTGTCATATCGACAGGGGCGCCCGCTATTTTTTCAAGTTGCGCGGTATTAACAGCCATGCAGGCATGGCAGATGGACTCACCTGCATCTTCCAGCCCCACTTCGCAGGGCACACCAGGGCGTGTTTGTGCGTGGTAGGTGTCATCCGTCACATGGCAAAACTCGTAGACATCCCCAAAACCCTTGACCATTTCCACATGGTCTTCTGCCGCTTCCCTAAAGGTATTGATACCTTTTTTTCTCATGATCCTTGAGCCCGTCTTTTCACCAATTTTGTGCCAGGCTTCAGTGATTAAAGGCAGGGCCTCCTCGCCAAATTTCTCATAAACGGAGCGCGACAAATTGGCTAAAGCTGTATGGGTTAGTGGCTGATGTGCAGTTTCATCGCTCATAGTAAACAACTCCTATCGTTATTATTAAGTGATAAAAAATTTGATATTACCTTCATACTGTAGCAATATCAAAAAATATCTATACAATAAATTCACACCAATAATTAACTCTACCGCTTGTCTACCGGCGTAAATTCCAATGATTTTAGTCGCACAAGCTAAACTGTCGAACACAATTTCATAACGCTTTTTTAGTCATCAGGAGACCTATACCATGCGAGAACTCACATTATCTGAAGTAGAAACACTCCTCAAAGAAGGCGTGGCTTACGCACAGTCTGTCGGCAGAGCCAGTACTGTTGCTGTTGTCGATTTTGGTGGGCATTTGCGTGGTGTTTTACGACCCGAAAAAGGTCGCATCGCGAACCCTCCTATCGCCGAAAAAAAGGCGTGGACGTCTGCAGCTTTGCAAAGACCAACCAGCCTGGTGAGAGAACTCATGCTGCCCGGCGCCTTCGGGTATGGCTTGCAGCATACAGATGAGCGCTTTTGTATCGTTGCCGGAGGCTACCCGATTTATGATGAAGAGGGTGATCTTATTGGTGCCATAGGTGCCAGTGGTGGCTCTATTGAAGAAGACTGCGAATGCTGTCTGGTCGGCATGCGTAAACTTGGCTTCCAAACAGAGTTTACTGACCCATTAGCCAGTAAATAAGCTTGCGACTCAGCCTTTCGGCCATTACATAAAATACAACTTTAAAGAGAATAAAACCATGAAGCTGAAAATCACACAGCGCTTTTTACGCGCCGCTTTTGCTATCGCCCTCACTATCAGCAGCGCACTCTCCCTGGCCGATATTGATCTTGGCAAAAATAACTGGCAGTGGGGTAAGGATGACGTACTTGGTGCCGGAAATTTGATGACGGCGCAAAGTATTAAAGCTGCGTTATCCTCCATCGACAAGGGCGAGGTTGTGGAGCTATCTCATAATGTCACTATGAATGCACCCTACATTAACGGTATCCAAACACCTTATGTAATGACATTGTCTCGCACCTCAAAAAATATGGAAAAAATGTTAACGGAGCATATGGGCGCGACCAACAAAGTAGGGTTTTACCTCGAGCGTATTGAAATGACGACCCACGTCAGCACCCATATCGATGCTCTTGGGCATGTCACCATCGCCGCAGAGTTGTACAACGGATTAGATCGCGAAGATGCCGCTTCTGATACCGGCTTAAACCACAATGGGATCGACAAATCACCGCCCTTTATTGCCAAAGGTGTTCTTATTGATGTCGCTGCGTACAAAGGCGTGGACACGCTGAAGGAAGGCTATGCCATCACACCTGAAGATTTACAGGGCGCGCTCAAAAAACAAAACACCAAAATTCCTGAGGGATCAATTGTTTTTGTTCATACGGGCTGGGGTAAAAACTTTACCGCCAAACCTCAACATTATGCACACACAGGCCCAGGCCTCGGTCTCGCCGCATCAAAGTGGTTAGCATCAAAGAAAGTCGTGGCCATTGGCGCAGACAATATGGCGCTTGAGGTCACCCCCGGTGAAGATCCAAATGTTATTTTCCCTGTTCATCAACATTTATTGGTCAAACAAGGTATTTATATTGTTGAGAATGTAAAAACAGATGAGTTGGCAGAAAAGAAACTTTATGAAAGCACAATAGTGATGTTGCCCACCAAATACCAAGGGGCAACGGGCACGCCACTACGAATTATTGCCTTGCATTAATAAACGACCCATTTAATGACTAAGACAATCAAATAATAATAGTCCATCTCTGGTAGTGTAAAAAAGGCGCTTTTACGCTACCAGAATCAACACAACAAGCAAACTAACGCATCTTCCCCGCTCGGCATTCAATAATAAATAGGGCCTACGAAATGACGACATCTCAAGAGCACCCTTTCCTCGCCAGCTTTTTAAAAGATTTATATCACTGCTCTGATTGCGGCTATTGTGTGGAGGCGATTTGGGAAGAGCGCAATATCGATCATGTCTGCGCAACCTTACAATCACACTCACCCGGATTAGCGTATTCGGGGCAAGGATATATCAGCACAGCCCGCGCCTGGCTTGAAGGTGAAAATCTACCCTTAGAGTCTGTGGCAGAACACGCCTTCACTTGCACGAGCTGTGGCAATTGCGAGCGTATTTGCCCCATCGCCATGCGGCCGATGGCGATTAACCGCGCCCTGCGAAGTGAGCTCATCGCTCGCGATATGGCCCCGGACAATATTGTGCAAATACACGAAAACGTCATCAACCAGCAAAACCCAGCAGGCATGCCGGCGGTGAATCGCTACGATTGGGCGACAGATGAAGAGGCGTTAAATAACAGCTCGGTGGCCTCTACAAATATTATGTATCTGCCTGGCTGCGCTTCAGCCTACTCAAGGCCTCAAGAAGCGCAAGCAACCTTGCGTTTGCTGACGGCATCGGGACAATCCATTCAACTGCTCGCTGACAATGATCGCTGCTGTGGTGCCCCACTCAAAGAATTGGGTTTTACGGCTGATGCCGAAAAGAGCGCCAATCAATTAAGCGATTCCCTTGCTCAACACAACTATGACGTCTTACTGGCGTCTGGTTGCGAGTGTGCCAATAGCTTGGCCGATTCATCGAACCCGACATCATTTGTTACCTGGCTGAGTACAGCCTTGAATGACAAACAACTAAGCCTTTCTAGCAAAAAAACACCTCCCCATGTCGCTTGTATTGAAAGCTGTCAGGCTACGGTGTCCACTCAAACCCAGTCAGTAGGCGACAATGACAATCAGGCCTTATACAAGGTTCTCTCGCAACTTGGTGTCACCGTCAATGGTGGAGAGCCCACCTCCCGTTATGCTTTATGTTGTGGTGCTAGCGGTGGCATGCCGTCAATGCAGCCAACGTCTAGTGCAGAGATGGCTCGGGCACGCATTAATGACGCCGTTGCCACAGCGAATTCTTCTGACCATGGGACACTTGATGCTCTTGTGTCAATCGACCCCCGCTGCGTGGCACATTTAGCGTCGGCCAGAGCGGACTCTGACCCACCGGTCTACGGCCTCGCAGAGTTTATCGACAACTTTTTCACTGTTGTTACGGAGGACGTATGAATAAGCCGGAAGAAAAACCAGGCATTGCCTCATTAAGCTCGCTGGATGAAGTCACTCTTTTTACTGACCCGGTAGATCTCACCAGTTATCGGCGCGATGCATCCTCAGCCACGCCAGGCAAGCCCGATGCAGTAGTGCGCCCGCAAAGCACGGACGCCGTTGTCAATGTGCTCAAACACGCGAATAAAGATCGGGTGCCGGTTTACGCCCGCGGCGGAGCCAACATGTATGCCGGCGGTGTTAACCCTCAGGCCGGCGGCATTGTGCTCGACATGGCAGGACTCGACCGGATTCTCGATATCGACCTTGAGAGAGGTATAGTGCTTTGCCAGCCCGGCGTGCGCTTTGGCGCCCTGCTAAAAGCGTTGCGTCCCCATGGCCAAACCGTCGGTCTTGTTCCCTCAACCGCTCCTTCAGCGACGGTGGGCGGCGCAGTGTCATCCCACGCTCTGGGTACCGGATCACCGCAATTCCAGAGTATGGGTGACCAGGTTGCAGGGCTTGAAGTCGTACTAGCAAATGGCGACCGTGTACAAACTGGCAGTGCCGCCGCCCCTGGTACAGGTCATTTTCAGCGTTACTGTATTGGCCCCGATCTCACCGGGCTGTTTATTGGCGCTGATGGAACACTTGGGGTTATTGTTGCCGTGGCTCTGTGGCTCCATCCACTTCCAGCAGCACGACAAACAACGTGCTATGGCTTCCCCGATGCAAAAAGCATAGAAAAATGTCTTCTCGACATACAAGCTCGTGAATTAGTCAACAATATCTGGTACGGCGGTGCTTACGAGGCGCCCGCCATCAAAACACGCATATCTCAGGCATTTCCCGATAAGCCTATGGACAACTTGCCAAACTTTGCACTGGCTATAGACTTTAGAGGGGAAGCCCACCACATTGAAGAAGACGAAACTCAAATAGCGGCTATCGTTGAAAATTGCAACG
>JBFHDT010000122.1:0-6615 GCA_041584575.1 Porticoccaceae bacterium | reverse complement strand
GGCGCGAATATTTTCAAAGGGTACATCGGCAAGATTCGGGGCAGCCAACTCTTCGCCAATTAAAATGGTATTTTCGGGGTAGTGTTTTTCTTCGTGTTGTTGCTGTTGCAGATAGCCCAATACCCGGCGGCCGAGGTCGCGCACATCGGTGGCACGCTCGCGCAGGTAGGGATTTTCCATGGCGCTGAAAGTGCGAATGTGCTCGAGGATCACACGGCTCCAGGCATATTGTGCTGACAGCCCTGTTTTTATGCGCTCACACACTTCGCCGCCCAGAGAGTTGTCATCGAGCATGCTGACATAAACGTCGAAAAGGGCGATTTCTTCGGGATTCAGTTTATCCGATAGATCTTGATGGACTGTTTTTAAATCGTTAATCGTGCTGTCGAGGGCGTCACGAAACTGTGCGAGTTCACCCTCTATATCGTTAGTGAGGCGCCTGGGTACGGCACTGAGGTCGGCAGCGGGCGCAACCACGACGGCAATGCCAATACCAATGCCCGGAGCACTGGCGAGGCCAGAATAGTGGGCTTGGCTGGATGCGCTATCAGGCTCTAGCTCAGGTGATAGGGCGCGGGCTAGCTCCCCCGTTGCGTCGGCGTGGGCGATAATACCTGCCAATTGAGCAGCAATGGTGACCAGAAAAGCTTCTTCGCTTTCATCGAAGCGGCGCCGTTGTTGCTGTTGTACGACTAACACGCCGAGCACGGTGCGGTGGTGAATGATGGGTGAACCAAGGAAGGCGCTGAATTTTTCTTCCCCGGTCTCGGGAAAATAGGCATAGCGAGGGTGCGTCTCGGCGTGCTCGAGGTTGAGGGGTTCGGCTTTGTGAGCGACGAGCCCGACCAGCCCCTGCTCGCAGGACATCGACACGTTGCCCACTGCTGCCTGTAGCAGACCATCGGTGGCGGCCAGTACATAGGTGTCTTGTTTGGCGTCGAGCAAGTAGACTGAGCAAATGCTGGTGCCCATGACTGCTTTTACACGGTTGACTATAATCTCCAGTAAGACGCCAAAATCGCTGGCTGAATTAACCTCCTGAAGAATGATGCGCAGTGAATTCAGCATCTGTGACTCACCGCTGGGGTTCCAGCTTTCTTTCTATGTCGCTGTGGATTTGTGCCAGTTCTTTCAAGGCTCTGCGGTAAACATCGCGCTTAAAATCCACTACCTGGCTGATGGGATACCAGTAATTAACCCAGCGCCAGCCGTCAAACTCGGGCTTTTTACCGCAGTCAAAGCGAATGTGGTCAGTGGTGCAGTTTAGCTGGAGCAAAAACCACTTTTGTTTTTGGCCGATGCAAGTCGTTGATTCGCCCTTGCGGATATAGCGTTTTGGCAGGCGGTAACGCAGCCAGCCACGAGTGCTGGCGAGGATGTTGACGTCACTTTGTTCGAGGCCAATCTCTTCGTGTAGTTCGCGGTACATGGCATCGCGAGGGCTTTCACCGGGGTCGATACCTCCTTGGGGAAACTGCCAGGCATTTTGGCGGACGCGCTTGGTCCACAGTAGGCGCCCTTTGCCATCGGCGACGATAATACCTACGTTGGGGCGAAAGCCATCTTTATCGATTGTGTCCATTATTGCTCTGGCGTCAATAGTTGTTGGCTATTGTTCCACAGTTACTCCGGGTGCGGCAAATGGCGCTGAACTATGACATTGAGTACGCGTAAGATAGGCGGTATTCTGCCTGCTTTTATAGCCACGACATTAAAGAGTAAAGCATGCCTCTGGCGCTATTTGATTTGGACAATACCTTGCTTGCCGGCGATAGCGACTACGCCTGGGGAGAATTTCTGGTGCATGAAAACAAGGTTGACCCCGACCATTATGCGCGCATGAACGAGCAATTCTATGAGGATTACCAGCAGGGTAAGCTCGATATTTATGAGTATTTGCGCTTTGCTCTTGCGCCCCTCGCTGCGTTAGAGCCACAGGAATTAGTCGATTTACATCACAAATTTATGAACCAGGTGGTTAGTAAGATGTGGTTGCCCGCTGCTGAGGCGCTGGTTGAAAAACACCGCGTGGCGGGCGACCAATTAATGGTCATTAGTGCTACTAACCGTTTTATTGTTGAGCCCATTTGTCATCGCTTTGGTATTAGCGAGATTATTGCCACTGAGCCCGAGCAGTTAGAGGGGCGTTACACGGGTAGAGTTACCGGGATACCCAGTTACCAGCAGGGTAAGGTAACGCGACTACAGCGGTGGCTGGAAGAGAAGGGTGAATCACTCGAGGGCAGTCATTTCTACAGCGACTCGATTAACGACCTGCCATTGCTGCAAGTCGTTGATCAGGCAGTAGCGGTTAATCCCGATGAGTTATTGCTGGCTGAGGCTGTGCAGCGTGGTTGGCCGGTACTGGACCTGCGCAGTGTGTAGTGCTAATTATAAAATAATGCTTTCCCCATTAAAGGCATCCTTATGCTGACTTACCCCGAAATTGATCCCGTAGTCGTTAGTCTTGGGTCGATACAGGTGCACTGGTACGGTGTTATGTATCTACTGGGTTTTAGTGCCGCCTGGCTATTGGCAACATCGCGTAGCAAGCGTGCCTGGTCACCCCTGCGTCGCGATCAGGTCGAAGACTTAATCGTCTACGCTGCCTTTGGGGTGATACTCGGTGGCCGCTGTGGCTATGTCCTGTTTTATAACTTCGATAAATGGCTGGCCGATCCGCTCTGGTTATTACGGGTCTGGGAGGGCGGCATGGCCTTCCATGGTGGCTTGCTCGGCGTGATAGTCGCTCTGCTGCTCTACGCGCGCAAACTGCAACAGCCCTGGTTGGCGGTGACCGACTTTGTCGCACCGTTGGTGCCGATAGGCTTAGGGCTGGGACGCATCGGTAACTTTATTGGTCAGGAGTTGTGGGGTCGCGCCAGCGACTGGCCTGTTGCGATGGTATTTCCTCGCGATCCCGAGCAAATTGCCCGCCATCCCTCCCAGCTTTATCAAGCGAGTCTTGAGGGTTTACTGCTCTTTATTATCTTGTTTTGGTACTCTCGCCGCCCGCGCCCCGAGGGAGCCGTGAGTGGTTTGTTTTTATTATGTTATGGCTTGTTCCGTTCGCTCGTTGAATTTGCCCGCGAGCCCGATGGCCATATTGGCTTCGATTTGCTCGATTGGGTCACGCGTGGACAGTTGCTCAGCCTGCCGATGATTGTCGGCGGCATGTTGCTGTTAATTTATAGCTACTGGCGCAAACGCACGGTGACGGCCGTAAGAGCTTAAAGACATAGCTAGGCTTAATGCTATTAACTTTGTGAGGTAGTCATGCAGCAGTATCTGGATTTGATGCGCCATGTGCGCGATAACGGTGTCGAAAAAGGTGACCGTACCGGGACCGGCACACGCAGTGTCTTTGGGCACCAGATGCGCTTTGATCTCACCGAAGGCTTTCCCCTTGTCACCACTAAAAAGGTGCATCTGAAATCGATCATTCACGAGTTGTTGTGGTTTTTAAAGGGCGATACCAATACCCAATATTTGCGAGACAACGGTGTATCGATCTGGGATGAGTGGGCGACAGATAACGGCGATCTTGGTCCGGTGTACGGCTACCAGTGGCGAACCTGGCCGCTCCCCAACGGTGGGGCTATCGATCAAATTTCAGAGGTTATTGAGCAATTGCGTACCCGGCCAGACTCACGACGCTTGATTGTCTCCGCCTGGAATCCGGCGCAATTGCCCGATGAAAGTATCTCCCCTCAGACCAATGTCGAACAGGGTCGGATGGCACTTGCCCCCTGTCACGCCTTTTTTCAATTCTATGTCGCTAATGGCAAGCTTAGCTGCCAGCTCTACCAACGCAGTGCCGATATTTTTCTCGGCGTGCCCTTCAATATAGCTTCTTATGCTTTATTAACTTTAATGATCGCCCAGGTTACGGGCCTGGAGCCCGGTGAATTTATTCACACCCTCGGTGATGCCCACCTGTACTTGAACCATTTAGAACAGGCGGATAAGCAGCTTACTCGTGAATTAAAGCCTTTGCCGAAGATGGTTCTCAAGAGCGATGTGACCGATATTTTCAGTTTTGTTTATGAAGATTTTACCCTGGAGGATTACGAGCCTCACCCAGGTATTGCCGCGCCAATAGCCATTTAAAGATGCTCCAATTGAGACTTCTGTGATGTCACTGCGTGATATTAAGCCCTTGTTTCCCTGACCCGCTAAAATTTTAGCTAGCGTATGTATGCGAGCAAATTCATAGCGGAAATTTCAACATTTTTCCTTTTGTATACTGCTTGTGGCGCTATTAAGTCATCTCAATTATTGAAAAATCTATTAATAATTTTGCGACAATATGTCGCAGGTGGTTTTTTTATTGCTTTTTGTGTGCGGTATTTTGTCGCATATTGATTTTTTTGGCATGAGTTTCTCAAGTTATTTTCGACTATTTTTGTGATGATAGTGTTTGCTCTATCTCTATGATATAAAAGAATTTATTGTATTTATATTGTGTTATTAAGGTTGGTATTTTTCTTAATAAAAAAACCTGTGTCACTTTATGCGCTGTTGATGTCACCTTCAGAATGTTGATGTTCTCTCTGTCTGTCCCTAGATTTACTTTCAAGAGTTGATCTGAAATCAGTTCTTCAATTATTAATTACAGGGGACAGAAATGAATAGTCATCAAAATAAAGTAATTGAATCCGCCGTCAGTGCTTCCGTGCAGCAAGCAGTCGATGCCGTACCGCTTGACGAAATTAACGTGTCCGACCCAAGTCTGTTTCAAACTAACAGCATTTGGGCTTACTTTGAGCGCTTGCGTAACGAAGACCCGGTGCACTACTGCAAAGACAGTGAATTTGGCCCGTTTTGGTCGATCACCAAATACAAAGACATTATGGAAGTGGAGACCAAGCCCGAAGTGTTTTCATCGGCCACTGAAAATGGTGGCATTACCATCCTCGATGGCAACCTGGGGCTTGGTGTTGAAATGTTTATTGGCATGGACAACCCCAGGCATGACGCCCAAAGAAAAGCCGTAAACCCCATGCTTTCGGCGTCAACACTTGCGCGCCTTGAAGATACAATCCGTGAGCGCACCCGCAATGTGCTTAATGGGCTGCCCATTGGTGAAACCTTTAACTGGGTTGAGCGAGTCTCTATTGAACTCACCACTTTAATGCTTGCCACCCTGTTCGACTTCCCTTTGGAAGATCGAAAATTGCTTACCCATTGGTCAGAAGTGGCCACGGCAATGCCGGGTGCGGCCAATTTTGTGTCTGATGAATATAAAGAGGAGGAGCTCGGTAAGTGCCTTGAATACTTTACCCGTCTGTGGAATGAGCGTGCGAAGTTGCCACCGGCTCCCGATTTTATTTCGATGATGGCGCATTCAGACGCCACTAATAAAATGACGCCGAATCAGTTTCTCGGCAATCTCGTGCTCTTAATTGTGGGTGGTAACGACACCACACGTAATAGTATGACCGGCAGTGTTCTGGCCATGAGTCAAAATCCCGACCAGTACAAAAAACTTTGCGCAAACCCCGAGCTGGTTGAATCGATGGTGCCAGAAGTGATTCGCTGGCAGACCCCGCTGGCCTCTATGCGCCGCACAGCCGTTGCCGATTATGAACTGGGTGGCAAACTCATTAAGAAAGGCGACAAGGTGATGATGTGGTATGCCTCGGCCAATAGAGACGAGGAAGCTATTGAGACGCCTGAGCAATTTATTATCGACCGTCGACGCCCACGTCAACATTTGGCCTTTGGTTTTGGCATACATCGCTGTCTCGGTAATCGCCTGGCCGAAATGCAGATACGTGTCTTGTGGGAAGAAATTCTCAAGCGCTGGCCCGAGCCTAGTATTGAAGTGGTCGGCGAGCCAAAGCGTGTCTATTCCTGTATTTTACGCGGCTATGAAGCCTTGCCCGTGCAAATTAATCCTAAATAGGAATCTTCGATGACAACAGAAACGGTAGTTATTGTTGGCGGCGGACAGGCGGGTGCGCAAGCCGCGGTTAGCCTGCGACAGGAGGGCTTTGAAGGTCGAGTCGTGCTAATTGGCGATGAGCCCGTATTGCCCTATCAGCGCCCGCCCTTGTCAAAAACGTTTCTTGCCGGCGAACTGGCGAAAGAACGTTTATTTATTAAGCCTGCCGCATTTTACGAGAAGATAAACGTGGAGCACCTTTTAGGCGAGACGGTTAGCGGGATTGATACGATCAAGCAGGAGGTTTCTTTTAGCAGTGGGCAAGGACTACATTATAGCCATCTGATCCTCGCTACCGGAGGGCGTGTGCGATTGCTTGACTGTCCTGGAGCGAACCATCCTCAGGTGCATTATTTGCGTACTCTTGGAGATGTTGAAGCCATGCAGGAGAAGTTCACCGCTGGCGCCCGACTAGTGGTGATAGGTGGTGGTTATGTTGGTCTCGAAACGGCGGCAGTGGCTGTTAAGCACGGCTTAAAGGTAACGTTGCTGGTGGCTCGACCGACACCCTTGGGCCGTGTGACAAGCCCTGAAGTGGGCAAGTTTTTCCAGGACGTACATCGACAGGCTGGCGTGACCCTCTGCTGCAACACGGGTGTTGAATCGATTGAAGATGATACGGGTGACGGCAAGGTGGCCGCCGTCGTTACCGACAGTGGTTATCGGGT